>NZ_JAUSPP010000021.1:0-55332 GCF_030656585.1 Rhodonellum sp. | reverse complement strand
CTCTGTTTGGAAGGTTTGGGTTCGAAATAAGTACAAGTGATGGATTTTTCATGAAAATCCCGGAGGATGTTTTCTTTCTTTCCATTTGCGATCAATACTTGGATGCCGAGGTCCGCGGATTTCTTCGCCATTGACAGTTTGGTCAGCATTCCCCCTCTGCCAAAAGAGGATTTGATCGGACTGATCACATGATCAAGATCTGGCATTTTCGTCCCGATATGGGGGATCAATTTAGAAGTAGGGTCGGAGGGAGGACCATCAAAAACACCATCTACATTTGTCAAAAGAATCAAAGTATCGGCATTAACCATGGCGGCAGTCAGTGAAGCGAGTTCATCATTGTCTGTAAACATCAATTCGGTGATGGCCACGGTGTCATTTTCGTTGACGATTGGGACAATATCCTGAGACAATAAACCAAGCAGACAATTTTTCATGTTCAGGTAATGCTTTCGGTCCCTGAAATCTTCTTTGGTAACCAAGATTTGAGAAATCGTGATCCCCAATTCCCGGAAAAGAATCTTGTAGGTATTGATCAGCTCAATTTGTCCAGCAGAAGCCCAGATCTGTTTTTTCAGGATCGGATCTATCTTTTCAGGCAGGGTGATTTCCTTCCTTCCAAAAGCCACCGCACCGGAAGAAACCAAAATGACCTTTTTTCCATTTTCTCTTAGAAAAGAAACTTGTTTGACCAAGGAAGCCATGCGTGCCAAATCCGGTTTGCCGTCTTCTTTTGTCAAGACGTTTGAACCGATTTTGATGACCATCAACTTGGATTTTTGTATTTCAGGACGCATTGTGGAGAAATGTATTTAAACCACAATATTAAAGGATATATTAAGAATTCGCTAAAAGTCTTTCTGTATTTTGAATTTTGGGTGTGAAACCCTATAAAAATTTGAAATATTCGGAATTCTCTTTTTTTTGAATTGTAGGATGAAATCCGATTTGAAAAAAGGATTGACACTTCTGGAGAATTCGAAATTTAGCGGGTTGTATCCACCTGGTTTTTAGGAACTATGAAAAGCGGCTATACTACTTGCTTTGTGGAGAAATGGGGATGCACCATTTCTGGAGATTTTCAACGGGAATGCCAAAGCATAAGCGAAAAATCAGATGGGAATGCAGAAAAAACCTTGCATCAGGCGCAAATGATTTTAACCCGTTTTATGCAAAATGAATTCAATTCCAACCCAATACCACTTAATAATCAGTCCTTGCTCACTGTTTTTGGCTCACCCTATCGGTAGGTTACCTTATTCTTCAAATAGTCTGATTATCGTACAGTTTCAACCCTTATTGCGAATCCTACTGCATTTATCGGGTTTAAAACCAATGTTTTCTTTTGAAATACACGACCATGGACAAGGTCGTTCCCAAGAACAAAATCCAAATGCTGATGTAGCCATATTTCCAGGACAATTCCGGCATGTAATCGAAATTCATTCCATAAACACCGGCGATAAAGGTCAGCGGGATAAAAATGGTAGCGATGATGGTTAGGGTTTTCATCACCTCGTTTTGTTTCAAGCTGATGTTGGATATGAAAATTTCAACAAGTGTGGTGATGGATTCCCTTTGGATCTCGAGGTTTTCAATGATTTCGACACTGTGCTCGTACAAATCATTGATAAACGGGACGGTCTTTCGTTTAAGCAAGGGACTTTCCGATTTCCTCCAAGCGGAAATCATTTCCCGAGTGGGCCAAACATTGCGTTTTACTTCCAGTAGGGATTTGCGCTGGAGATAAATATCGGAAAGCTTGATGTTTTTGTTTTGGCTGATGATTTGATCTTCAAGCTCCTCTATTTTTTCCCCGACCATTTCCAGTATGGTATAATATTGATCCACGATGGCATCCAATAAGGTGTAGGTGAAATAGTCTGTCCCCATCTTTCTCATCTTCCCTTTCGGGTTTTCGAGGCGAGCCCTGATTTGGTCAAAAATATCAAAGGGGGTTTCTTGGAAAGAAATCACAAAATTTTTCCCAAAAACCAGACTGACCTGCTCTACCTCAAGTTCTGTAATGTGATCTTTCGTGTAAATCATTTTGGAAACAACCAATATCAAATGCTCGAATTCCTCCAGTTTGGGTCTTTGATGATTGTTCTTGATGTCCTCCATGGCTAAAATGTGGATATCAAAAAGGACACGGATTTCTTCCAAAAGGCTTAGGTCTTCCAGCCCTGATATGTTTAGCCAGAATTTCTTTTCCTGGTGTAAAAATGGTTCAATTTCCTTGGTGTCCTTTATAAGGTACTTCTCTAAAAAATCCTCCCCAAAAACATATAAATCCATGAGGGTGGGTTGGTTTTGGGGCTCGCTAATTTCCATTTACAAGATTTTTTTTATTTTTTCTGGGGTCAGCGGTTTTTCGATAAACCCATTTACACAGGAAAATAGCTTTGCTTTTTGCCTGTCTTGGAAATCAATCGAACTGGAGAGCATCACAATCTTGTCATTCCTCTCCTGAAAAACTTCAATATACTTGCTTAGAAAATCCCATCCATTCATCACAGGCATGTTGATGTCCAAAAATATAAGGATTCTTTCATCACAATTCAATGATTTTATCCTTTCCAAGGCCCTTTCGGCCACTAAAAATTCTTCAACTTGGGGGGAAAGATTTAATTTTGATATTAATCTTTTGTTAATCAAATTATTGATGGGATCGTCGTCAACCAAAATAATTGAATAAAAAGATTGCATCAATAAATGGATTCGGGTGGTATTTGTTTCTATAAATAATGACAATATTATTACAAAGATAGATGAAATATTTACTTGAATTTACATAATTATAAAAAGATAAAAAAAGATTGAACTTATTTTTTTAAAATCAACTCCAAAATCTTGTAAGCCATTGGGGAATAGGGGTAAAAAAAAAGGGAACCCATTTTGGGTTCCCTTTTTTTTAGGGGAATGAATTACATCATGCCACCCATTCCGCCACCGCCCATTGGAGGCATGCCGGAATTTTCTTCTTTCACATCCGCAACCACACATTCGGTAGTCAAAAGCAGACTTGCAATAGAAGCTGCATTTTCCAATGCCAAACGCGTAACCTTGGTAGGGTCGATAACACCTGCTTCGAATAGATCTTCGTAAATATCCGTTCTTGCGTTGTAACCGAAATTACCTTTGTTTTCCTTTATCTTGTTGATAACAACAGATCCTTCGCCGCCAGCATTTTCCACGATAGTTCTCAATGGAGCCTCGATGGCAATCCTGATGATGTTGATCCCTGTGTCTTCATCTTCATTTAGACCTTTCAAGCCGTCCAAAGAAGCAGCAGCTCTTACCAAGGCAACACCGCCACCGACAACAACACCTTCTTGAACCGCAGCTCTAGTTGCATGCAATGCATCGTCAACTCTGTCTTTCTTTTCTTTCATTTCCACTTCAGTGGCTGCACCAATGTACAAGATGGCAACGCCACCGGACAATTTGGCCAATCTTTCCTGAAGTTTTTCTTTGTCATAATCAGAAGTGGTTTTCTCTACCTGCGCCTTGATCTCATTGATCCTGGCTTGGATATCGGCTTTTTCACCTGCTCCGTTGACGATGGTCGTGGTGTCTTTGTCAATGTTGACTTTTTCAGCAGTTCCCAAGTAATCCAAAGTTGCATTCTCAAGCTTGTAACCTCTTTCTTCTGAGATCACTGTTCCGCCTGTCAAAATTGCGATGTCTTCCAACATTGCTTTTCTTCTGTCTCCAAATCCTGGAGCTTTCACAGCAGCAACTTTCAAGGCACCTCTGATTTTGTTTACCACTAGAGTAGCCAAAGCTTCTCCGTCAACATCTTCAGAAATGATCAACAATGGTCTTCCTGTCTGTGCCACTGGCTCCAATACTGGAAGCAGTTCTTTCATGGAAGAAATCTTTTTGTCATAGATCAAGATAAATGGCTTCTCCAATTCAGCTTCCATTTTCTCAGTGTTGGTCGTGAAGTAAGGAGAAAGATAACCTCTGTCAAACTGCATACCTTCTACAGTTCTCACTTCAGTTTCCGTTCCTTTGGCTTCTTCTACCGTGATGACACCGTCTTTACCCACTTTTTCCATGGCATCGGCGATCATTTTGCCGATTTCCTCGTCATTGTTGGCCGATACAGTGGCAACTTGTTCGATTTCTTTTCCAGTGGTGATATGTTTGGTAGTCGCTTTCAAAGAAGCAACAACAGCTTTAACTGCTTTGTCAATGCCTCTTTTCAGATCCATTGGATTGGCACCAGCGGCTACGTTTTTGATCCCAACATTGAAGATGGCTTGGGTTAATACGGTGGCAGTAGTAGTTCCGTCACCTGCATTGTCTGCAGTTTTGGAAGCCACTTCTTTTACCAATTGTGCACCCATGTTTTCGATTGGCTCAGAAAGCTCAATTTCCTTTGCAACGGTCACACCGTCTTTGGTGATGATGGGGGCACCGAATTTTTTGTCAATGATTACGTTTCTGCCTTTTGGACCTAAGGTCACTTTTACGGCGTCGGCAAGAGCATCCACTCCTTTTTTAAGTCTGTCTCTTGCGTCGGTATCGAAAAATAATTGTTTAGCCATGATAATTGGTTATTTTAAATGTTTTGGATTGAATAAAATAGAGGATGCTTAAAGGATCGCGAAGATATCCGATTCTCTCATGATCAGGTAATCCTGACCGTCTACAGAAAGCTCAGTACCTGCATATTTGCCATAAAGCACTTGATCACCTACTTTTACAGTCAGGGGCTCATCTTTTTTTCCACTTCCTACTGCCACGACAGTTCCTTTTTGTGGTTTTTCTTTTGCAGTATCCGGGATATAAAGACCGGAAGCAGTTTTCTCTTCAGCTGCAGCAGGTTCAACAAGAACTCGGTCTGCAAGAGGTTTGATGTTCACGTTTGACATAATTATTTTATTTTTATGTTAGTTCTAAAATTCTTTGACCTTATATCATTTCCTATGCCAATTGAAGGCGATTTGGATATCCTGACATAAAGGCGGAATTACTTCCCGCTTTGCTGTCATCCTTAAGAATTCATAGACTTTTTCACTGCCAATTTTTCCCAAGAACTTTTTTTTGATGTCAGTTTTCGTTAAATTTTTACAAAATTATTCCTATGAAAAACTTATCTGAAAACTGGATTACGGAAGGATGGATAGATTTTGAATACAAAAAATACCTCCTGCTGGCTTATCTTCAAGAAGTTTCCTCGCAATTCAAGGAAGTCAAACTTTATCCACCCTTGGCGGACCTCATCCGCCATCAATCCCGGCTCAAATCCTTTTTGGAAAACAGGGATTTGATGAAGGATGCTTTTCCAAAAATGCTGAACGAATCGGCATTCAAGGAAATGAAATTGAATTACAGGCCGCTTTATCAAGACGATGAAACCATGCGGCAACTTGAAGAAATCGTTGCTTATGCCCTGCCAAAACTTCAGCTTCACATCGAGGAGGGGAAAAACATCTATGATTTTTTGGAAAATGAAATGAAGATCGAACCCATTGGGCTGTCACCTCTTTATCAGAAGGAAGGGTATGCGTTTTTGTCTCTCGAAAAATCAAAAGACATCTATGTGTACCGGTATAAAATCAATCTTTTCCAGAACAGTGTGGATTCATTCAAGGGCATCATGATGGAGTTTGTCAAAAGGGTCAGACGAACCTTTGTCAATACCCTTGAGCAGGTGAAATTGGACTTGATCAAATCCTACCGGGAATTGCCCAATCCTGCAACTTATAGGATTCACAGCCGCTTCCAGATTCCTCTTCAGGAAAGCTTTCTTCCCATCAGCAAAAGACTTTTGCTCAAAAAAGTGGAATAAAAAAAGGGTCTGGAAGTACTTCCAGACCCTTTTTTGAGGTTAGATTCTTTTAATTTTCGGTAGTATCCATCTCTGTTGGTTGCTCAGTAGCTGGCAAAAGACCTTCAGAGTCTCCAAAAGAAGGAGCTACGATTTGTTTTTTGGCGCTTTCCACGTTTGGAGACGAAAACTGATCTCCACTGGAGCTGGTATAAAAAGCTGATGATCCCAAGGAGAGTACCAAGATGGCGATAGCCAGGATCCAAGTTGATTTTTCAAGGATATTTCCAGTTTTGGTGACACCCATTACCTGGGAAGCACCCCCTCCGAATGCAGCACCTACGCCGCCTTTGGAGTTTTGAGAAAGGATCACGAGTATCAATAATACCGATAAGATGATGATGATGCTGATAAGTACGGTGAACATGTTTTTAAATTTTGTCTTCTAGTGCATTCAATAACTCCGTAAAGTAAACGCTTTTCTCTGGGAATTTCACCATCAATTTCCGATAAATTTCTTTGGCTTTTTGTTTTTTCCCCTGTTTTACCAGTAAAAGGGCGAAGGATTCCGAAATCAGATCATTATTCAATTGCGTACTGGTTTTCGACAAATCATCCTGTTTCTGGAAATTGGCCATCTCTTTCAAGCTGGCCAATTTGAATTCCCGCTTGCTGAAGGCCTTGATCATGTCAATCTGCGCCTTTTGTTTTTCATCGATGATCTCCTTCTTTTCCTTTTTCCTGAGGTTTTCTATCAGTTCTTCCCCATCTCGATTCCCAACAGGTATTTTCCTGGACAAAACCCGTTCATCGGCATCCTCTTTTGCGATGTCTGTTTGGATTTTGTTGGGATTGAGGGTTTCTTCGAGTTTTTTGAGTGCCTCGGCCCTTTCTTGGGGATTGACCAGGGGCACTTGATCGGGCATGAGGGATTTACCGTCCTCCAAGGAGTCCTCAAATTCAGGTAAAGGTTTTTTCGCTGAGGAAATTCTTTCTTTTTCTTGGGTTTTTAGAATCAATTCCTTTTTCAGAATCTCTAAAGGGGTCTTGGTTTCGACCAAAGATTGGAGCCATAGCCTGTTGGGGCTGGTGACAGCAGCCCAATGGAGAAAGTCCTTTTCCTGCCCACCGCTTTGGTCAAATTCGTATTTGGCCAGGAGCACTTTTGGAATCTGAAAATAAGGGAAAGTTTCATGCAGCTTCAGCAACTGGGAGATTTCCTCTCGATGAAGAGCATTGCTATGTTGAATGATTTCCAAAAACTGCTGGGCGTTCACGTGAGTGGGATTTAGTGGTTCTAAGATAGGTGTTTTTACCAGTTGGCAACCGTTGCCGTGAAAATATCCTGGATGATGTTTTCAAAGATTTCTTCAATCAGCTCTCCTTCTACTTGGAGAAGGGAGGTCGTCCTTACATCATAATCCCTGAAAAAGGAAAATGTCCTTTTCAGGTTTTCCTCCTCATTCGCCATATTGAGATATTCTACTTCCACCGAAATGGTAAGTCTCATTTGTCCAGCCCTGTCGGGCAAATTCGGGTCTTGGCTGGATACCGTGGCTTGTGGGGTAATCGAATACCTGCTGATGGCTCCCGCAAATTGAAGATCGCCATTGTTCCTTACCAATTCCAATTGGGTGTTTCGCTGGTAATACTCCTTCATCGATTCCGTAAATAGCTGCCCCATGTTGGCAGGGCCACCACCGGAATCGTTGAAAAAGTTCTCCACCGAAAAACTCTTGGTCAACTCATAGTTGATGTTGGTTCCTGTGAAGCTGTATTTAATCGCGCATGAGCCCAGCAATATACCGGTCAGGATGCCCAATAAACTGCCTTTTTTCAATACCCTATTCAATATCATACTGTTTGATTTTTCTGTATAACGTCCTTTCGGAAATTCCAAGGTCGTAAGCAGCGTATTTTCTTTTGTTGTTGTGCTTGCGAAGCGCCCGGAGGATCATCTCCTTTTCCTTTTTTTCCAAGGAAAGGGAGTTGTCATCTTCTTCATGCAAGATATCCTCTACACTTTCTTCCTCATAATCATCATCATGGTCATTCTGTTTTTGAAGGTCAATGGCCAAAGGAGAGTGAACTGCCGGGGAACTGGATTTTTTGTCTTCAAAAGTGACCGGTGATTCCAGGTCTTCGAAAAGCCCTTGATGCTTGTTGATGATGGATGAATTCAATCCACCGGATTGGTAACTTTCCAGAACAAGTTTTTTCAGGTCATTCATGTCCTTTTTCATGTCAAAGAGCACCTTGTAAAGAATGTCCCTTTCTGAAAAATCCGTGGATTCATGTCCGCCCGGCCCCGTATAGGTGGCAGGAAGACGGCTTTGGACCGAAGGTAAATATCGATTTAAAGTCGATGCGCTAACTTCCCTTTCCTCCTCCAACAACGAGATCTGTTCTGCCAGGTTTTTCAACTGACGGATATTCCCCGGAAAAGGGAATTTGACAAGGAGTTTTTTGGCATCTTCATCCAAGGAAATCGGTTTTACCTTGTATTTTTCCGAGAAATCGGAAGTGAATTTCCGAAAAAGTAAGACCATATCCTCACCTCTTTCACGAAGCGGGGGGACGTAAATGGGGACTGTATTCAGCCTATAATAAAGATCTTCCCTGAATTTCCCCTTTTCAACAGCCTTGATAAGGTTGACATTTGTCGCGGCAATGACCCGAACATCCGTCTTCAAAACCTTGGAAGAACCTACTTTGATGAATTCCCCATTTTCGAGAACCCTTAGCAATCGGGCTTGTGTCCCCAAGGGCATCTCTCCAATCTCATCCAGAAAAATGGAGCCGCCATCCGTCACCTCAAAATATCCTTTTCGGGCTTCGTGGGCACCGGTAAATGACCCTTTTTCGTGACCAAAAAGTTCGGAATCGATCGTCCCTTCCGGAATGGCTCCGCAGTTGATGGCGATGAACTTGCCGTGTTTTCTGGCACTCAGCGAATGGATGATTTTCGAAAATGATTCCTTTCCACTGCCACTTTCCCCTGTGATCAACACGGTCATTTCGGTCGGAGCAGCTTGCATCGCTACTTGGATGGCATGGTTGAGCAAGGGGCTATTTCCGATGATGCCAAATCTCAATTTGACACTTTGGATTTCTGATGCTGTGATCATGTTGACGGTTTAAATTCAGGAAATGACTTCACCAAATAATGTTGCGGGGGTGCAATCCGTAATCTTTACGGTCACATAGTCTCCCTTTTGGAATTTTCCCCGGGGAATGATCACGACTTTGTTTGCGGAATTTTTCCCCTTCAATTGCTCGGAAGACCTTTTGGATTCCCCTTCAATGAGGATTTCCTGTGTCTTCCCAAGATCAAGTTGATTGCGTTCCAGAGATAGCGCGCTTTGCTTTGCGATGATTTCGGCCAACCTTCTTTTTTTCACTTCCAGGGAAATATCATCTTCCAGCTTTTTGGCGGCGAGGGTTCCTGGGCGTTCGGAATAAAAAAACATGTACGAAAAATCAAATTTCACGATGTCCATCAGCGTCAAGGTGTCTTGGTGCTCCTCCTCGGTTTCAGAACAAAAGCCAGCGATCATGTCCGATGAAATCCCACATTCCTCACCCAGTATCCTTCGGATGCTGGCCACCCTTTCCAGGTACCAATCCCGGTCATAGGTTCTGTTCATCAATTCCAAAACCCTGGAATTTCCGCTTTGAACCGGCAGGTGGATGTATTTGCAGATGTTGTCGTATTTTTGGATGGTGTACAATACCTCGTCCGTGATGTCCTTTGGATGGGAAGTCGAAAATCTGACCCGAAGCAGGGGGCTAACTTGGGCCACCATCTCAAGAAGATGAGCGAAATGCACCACTTGCGTCAGATTGTCTTCATTTTTGTTTAGCCTGGCCTTGTTGTTTTCCTCAGCGGACCATTTGTAACTGTCCACATTCTGTCCCAAAAGGGTGACTTCCTTATACCCCAGGTCAAAGAGTTCCTGAGCTTCTTTGACAATAGAGTGGGGGTCGCGGCTCCTTTCTCTTCCTCTGGTGAAAGGGACCACACAAAAGGAACACATGTTGTCGCATCCCCGCATGATCGATATCAAGGCCGAGACGCCATTGGAATTCAAACGTACCGGAGAAATGTCCGCATAGGTTTCTTCCCTTGATAAAAAGGTGTTGATCCCCTTGCTTCCGTCTTCTGCGATGGAAACCAGGTTGGGGAGGTCACGGTAGGCATCCGGTCCCGCCACTACATCCACGATTTTTTCCTCCTCCAGTAGTTTTTCCTTCAGACGCTCCGCCATACAGCCCAAAACACCGATGGTCAACTCTGGTTTGCTTTTTTTGAGGGTATTGAACTGACTCAGCCTTTTGCGGATTGTTTGTTCCGCCTTTTCCCTGATCGAACAGGTATTCAAAAAAATCACATCTGCTTGTTCAAAGTCGGAAGTGGTATCGAATCCATTTTCTTTCATAATGGATGCGACGATTTCCGAATCAGAAAAATTCATCTGGCAGCCATAAGATTCAATGTATAGTTTTTTGGTGTTTCCGTTATTTTCGTCTCCTGTCGTTTTGAAATCACAGGCCTGTGATTCCTCTGCCGTAAGGATGTCAATGTCTTTTATTATGTTTTCCATAAATCAGTAAACTTTCAGAAAGCGAAATTAATAAAATACGGACATAATGACAGTCTTAATTTTGGAAATATTTCACGGGCATCCCCACTCCAAAGGCGCTTGCAAGATTGTAATTCTCAGAGGCGACGCTCAGGAATGTCTATTCATCCCCTTTTTTAAATTTGAGATATCGAGGAAAAATTTTCGAAATTGGTGAAGAATGGGTAACTTTAAAATATGAGTATTTTGATTTTTATTAAAAACTATTGAAGATATGACCAAGAAAATATTGATGTTGGTGGGGGATTATGTAGAGGATTATGAGGCAATGGTCCCTTTTCAAGCCATGTTGTCGGTAGGATTGGCTGTGGATACGACAGCACCTGACCGCAAAAAGGGAGAAACCGTACCAACAGCGGTACATGATTTTGTGGGGGATCAGACCTATAAGGAAACGGTGGGACACCGATTTGGGATTACGGTCAATTTTGACTCCGTAAATCCAGCGGATTATGACGGATTGTACATCGCTGGGGGCCGTGCTCCCGAGTACACGCGTTTGAATAAAAAGGTGATCGAGATAACCCGACATTTTTTTGATGAAAACAAACCTGTAGCAGCTATTTGCCACGGGATCCAAATATTGACAGCTGCCAGGGTTTTGAAAGGGAGAACCCTGACGGCCTATCCCGCCATTGGTCCGGATATAGAGTTGGCGGGTGGGATTTGGGAAAATGTCCCTGTCGATCAAGCGGTTGTAGATGGTCAGCTCGTCACCTCTCCTGCATGGCCCGGACATCCTGCTATTTTGAAGGAATTCTACAAGATATTGGGCTTGAAAATCTCTTCTTGATCCAAAGCAAACAATAATTTCCCCATCAAAAGGTTAGTAGATAATCATTACTGAAAAGCTTTTTATTTTAAAATTTTGATAACAACAACCAAAACAAGCCATCCATGTCTGACGAAACCAAGCACAATAAACTCACTACGGCATCCGGTAGGATTTATGTGGAAAATGAAAACTCGAAAACGGTGGGTCCAAGAGGTCCAATTCTTTTGGAAGATTATATTCTTCACGAAAAAATGGCCCATTTCAACAGGGAGAGAATTCCCGAAAGGGTGGTGCACGCCAAGGGTTCCGGCGCTTTCGGGACTTTTACTGTCACCCATGACATTACCCAATATACCAAAGCGAAAATCTTCAATAAAGTAGGAAAAAAAACAGAGATGTTTGCCCGTTTTTCTACCGTCGGTGGTGAAAAAGGATCTGCCGATACGGAGAGAGATCCACGCGGTTTCTCTTTGAAGTTTTACACAGAGGACGGAAATTGGGATTTAGTGGGGAACAATACACCAGTTTTTTTTGTGAAGGATGCCAAAAAATTCGGTGATTTTATCCATACCCAAAAAAGAGATCCTTTTACCAACATGAAATCCCCTACGATGATGTGGGATTTTTGGTCCCTCAATCCCGAATCCTTGCATCAGGTGTTGATCTTGATGAGTGACCGGGGTACGCCGGATGGTTACAGACACATGAACGGATATGGATCGCATACCTTTTCGCTGATCAATTCAAAAAACGAAAAGACCTTTGTCAAATTCCATTTTAAAACTGCCCAAGGCATCAAGAATTTCACTGATGCAGAGGCCTCCGCAATGAAGGCAAAGGACATGGATTATGCCCAAAGGGACCTGTTGGAATCGATAGAGAATGGGGATTGTCCAAAATGGAACCTCCGGATTCAGTTGATGACCGAGGAGCAATCAAGAAAAGTTGAATTCAATCCTTTTGACTTGACCAAAGTTTGGCCGCATAGCCTATTTCCCTTGATCGATGTTGGGGTAATGGAATTGAACCGCAATCCGGATAATTATTTCCAGGATGTGGAGCAAGCTGCCTTTGCACCGGCGCATGTGGTGGATGGGATCGGATATAGCCCCGATAAAATGCTTCAGGGAAGATTGCTTTCCTACCCGGATGCGCATAGACACCGATTGGGAGGGAATTATGAGCAAATTCCTGTGAATAGATGTCCCTATGCCGTCAACAACTATCAAAGGGATGGCCAAATGAGGATAGATGGGAACGGAGGCAGAAAGCCGAATTATTTCCCGAACAGCTTTGACAATATCGAAATAGACGAAAGTTACCGAGAGCCTTCAGAGCAATTGGAAAGCACCATCGCAGACTGGTATGACAGAAACTCCAAGGTCGGAGACAATGACCATTACTCTCAGCCTCGGGCACTCTTTCGGGATGTCATGTCAGAGGAGGAGCAAACCAATACGATCAACAATACCATAGGAGCGATGTCAGGCATTTCCGGCCCTATGCGGGAGGTGATTGTCAACAGACAGTTGTGTCACTGGTTTAGGATGGACAATGAATTCGGGTCAAGAGTTGCCGAGGGTCTTGGCGTGGACGTAAACGCCGTGATGGAAAGCATGAATGTAATTCATGATTAAGGCTTAATTCTTTTCTCTTTTCCTTAAAAGGCCACTCTTGTGTAGCGAGAGTGGCTTTATTTTTGATCAATAAATTCTTTATTCTGTTATATTTGTTGATTACACTCACTAAAGCGCACTCTTATCAAAAAATTTTTCTATAAGCTGCTAAAAATCATAGGGATAACCTTGGCTATACTGCTTATCCTATTGGTTTCGCTGGTATTTTTTATCAGAAGTCCTTGGGGCCAAGGCATAATCGTGGAGAAGGCAACATCCTTTGTTTCAAAAAAAACAGGTGCCAAGGTTGAAATCGAAAAACTTTTTTTGACATTCCGGGGAAATGTATATCTGGAAGGATTATACATCGAAGATTTGGTTGGAGACACCTTGCTGTATTCCAAAAGCTTGGAATCGGGCGTGGCCATTATGCCCTTGATAAAAGATGGAGAAATCAGGATTTCCAAACTGGAATGGGAAGGATTGGTGGCCAGAATACGAAGGGATGAAAACACCGAGCAATTCAATTTCAACTTTTTTATCGAAGCGTTTTCTCCCAAAGAAGGGAATAAAGAAGTAGGGGTGAGTGTTTCCGATACTCCCGAAGGAGAAGAAAATGCCCTGTCCATTACTTTAGGGCCTGTAAGTTTCAAAGATTTCGACTTGATTTATCAGGATGAAGTGACCGGGATGGATGCATCCCTGATCATCGGTGAATTGGTATTGGAAACAGAGCAGTTGAATCTTGAAAAATTTGAATTCTATATCCAAAATCTAACCCTCCAAGACAGCAAAATCCATTACCATCAAACCAAACCCTTTCTACCTTCAGAGGTGGATTCCTTGGAAGAAACGCAAATGCCACTGTTGGTGGTGGAGAATTTCCTGATGAAAAACGTGGAACTCCTCTATCAGAATGATCCGGACAACCAAAAAGCAGACGTCAAAATAGGTTCGCTGACTTTCCAGATACCAGAGGCGGATCTTCAATCCCAAAAAATCTCCGTCAAAACCTTTGCCCTGAATCAATCCTCGATTCTTTTTCACGATTTTTCTGAAAAGACCGGCGCCGCCACAGCTGCAGTGCGCGTGGACGGTGATCCAACAGGATTTTCTTGGCCTGAATGGAACATTGAAATTGGGCAGTTTGATTTGGAAGACAACTACCTGGAATATAAAAGCAAGGATCAGCCTGTACGGGCTGGCTATTTCAACCCTGAAGCCATCCTCTTGGATCAATTCAATTTGTCGGCCTCTAATATTTTTCTGAAAAATCAAAAAGGGGGATTAAACCTTCGAAAGCTTGTTTTCACCGAAAGCGGAGGATTCCAGCTGAAGGAATTTTCTTTTAAAGCCAAAGCTTCGGATACTGCAATCCACCTTGAGGAATTGTCTCTGGAGACAAACCGCAGTATTCTTTCCGGGGAAGTGGATTTGTCCTTTGCCTCCCTCCAGGAGTTGATTGAATTTCCCGACCGGATCAAATTTGATTTGTCAGTGGATAAATTGCGGGCGGATGTCCGGGATGCTTATTATTTTGATCAGACATTGGCAAGGGAAGAAATGATCCGAAAACTTGCGGTATTTCCCTTTGACCTATCCTTGAGGGCGAATGGGGATCTTTCCCAAATCGATATCCCAAAACTCAATCTTTCATGGGGGCCCAAAACCGTTTTGAACGCAAATGGACAGATCACCAATCCTATGGATACGGACTTGTTGGCATTTGATTTCCCCAAATTGAACCTGAAAACCGACAGGAAAACAATTGCCAAATTTGTCGAGGAAAAAAATCTGGGCATCCGTTTGCCTGAGGATTTGGAGATTCAGGCCTATGCCTCAGGAAAACTGGATGATCTGGTGGCTTTTGTCCAGCTGGACACTGAATTGGGCCAAATAATTCTTGATGGAAAATACCGGGATATTGGGCAGCTCGCATTTGAGGCGGATTTGAAAGTGAAAGATCTACAATTGGGAGAGATTATAGAAAACCCAGAGATTGGTTCTTTGACCTTCCAGATTCAGGCTTCAGCGGAGGGCGAATCGATGGGTACGCTGAATGCATCTCTGAATTCCACCTTTGAGAAGCTGAATATTTATGGAAGGGATTATGCCGGCTTGGCCTTGGAAGGCCAACTCGAATCCGGTGTGGGGGAAGTGAAAATGTGGTTGAAGGAAGAGTTTTTGGATTTTGAACTGTTGACAAAACTTGACCTTGATACGGTCAATTCCAAGATTGACCTGACCTTGGATCTCGTAGGGGCCAATTTTTTTGAATTGGGACTCTCTTCACAAGATCTCCGGAGCAGTTTCCGCTTCAATGCACAGTTTGAAGGAAATCCTTCCAGTTTTGATGTGAAAACCTCCCTGGAGAATTCCATTGTGATCATTGACCAAAGAACCTATCCTTTGGGAGCACTCGATTTGGTGGCGCATGTAAGGGAAGACAGTACCAGTGTGGATATCAAGAGTTTGATGGTCAATGGGAAACTAAGATCCAATACCTCACCCCAAGGATTATCTGAAGCGATTCAGCGCCATTTAAGGCAGTATTTGGATGAGAAAGATTCCGTAGTGAACGGGACGGTTGAGATGCGTTTGGACCTGGTCATCAATCAAGCGCCCATCCTGAACCAGGTATTGTTGAAAGGATTGGATCAACTCGATAGTGTGAAATTAAGGGTGGATTTCAAAGCAAGTGAAAACAAACTGGACGCTGATTTGGATTTGCCTTATATTAAATATGGCGCTGTCGAAATAGACAGTCTTGGGCTAAGGGTCAGATCTGACCAAGAGGATTTGAATTTGGCATTTGGATTCTTGGCACTGGAATCCAGCCCCTTGTCCATGGGTAGGACGTATTTCACAGGCGAGCTGGAAAACTCCAGGTTGTATTTCGATTTCAATTCCTTTGATGGGGAAGAAAAATTGATGCACTTGGCGTCCGATATCGGCTTTAGCGGGGATACCCTAAGCATCCATATCAGTCCAAAAGATTTGCTCCTGAATAAGGAAGCTTGGCAAATACCTGAAAACAACCTTATTGCCTTTTCTGACAAATACCTTCATTTTGAGGAATTCAGATTCTTCAGGGAGCAACAGGAACTGGAGATCAGGGATGACTTGGCTGAAATTGAGGACGATCATTTGGCCCTTGTTTTCAAGGGGTTTAGACTGGAGACTTTTACCAGTTTGTTGAATCCCGATCAGTTCGTTGCAGGTGGTCTCATGGATGGACAGTTTATCGTCGAAAATCCTTTCGGTGCCACTGGTTTGTTGGCGAATCTGAAAATCACGGATTTGAAGGCCTTGGATGTTGCTTTGGGGAATCTGAGTCTGGATGCATCTTCCAGGACAATGGGGAATTATGAAGTCAATCTAGCACTCAAGGATGGAGGAATCGACCTTGACCTCACCGGTGATTTCAAGGCAAATGAGGAAGCGGGCACATTTGATCTTAACCTTGATTTGAACAAAATAAATATGGAGGTCTTCGCAGGACTTTCGGGAGATGAAGTGAGAGATGGCTCTGGATATATTTCTGGTAACATCAAAGCCAGTGGATCTACCACCGACCCGATTTACTCAGGGGATATCCGGTTCAACCAAGCGGGCTTTGTCCTGTCGCAATTGAACTCCAAACTTTTGCTTTCCGATGAGGCGATCCGCATTGACAACGATGGGGTGTATTTGAAGAATTTCACTTTTTCGGATGCTCAAAACAATACATTTTCCATAGACGGAAGTGTCTTCACAGAAACTTATACCAATCCGTCTTTTGATCTAAAGATAAACGCCAAGAATTTTTCAGCAATAAATTCTACCATCAAGGACAATGACCTCTTCTTTGGTAAGGGGATTATCGATGCGGATGTGACTGTAAAAGGGGACCTCAATCT
This sequence comes from Rhodonellum sp., assembly GCF_030656585.1. NCBI lineage: Bacteria > Pseudomonadati > Bacteroidota > Cytophagia > Cytophagales > Cytophagaceae > Rhodonellum > Rhodonellum sp. The sequence goes on along the minus strand of NZ_JAUSPP010000021.1, from coordinate 38,617 downwards.
ACCTGTGGTTGTGGCTACTCTGGGCGTAAAAAGCGGAACGAAATTGACTTTTATTGTTCCGGAATCCCAATTGGATCTGGTGGAGAGAGACGGGATTGTGGTGTTTGTAAACCGTCAGGATCCTTACGACATTCTTACGCGATCCATAGAAGAAACCACTTCCGGGTTTGTTGGCTACGATATTCGGGCAAGGTTGAATATTGATCCAGCCGCGGAATTCAACATCGTGGTGGATAAAAATTCAGGGGACAATCTCCTTGTTTCCGGTCAGGCCAACCTCAATATGGAAATCAATCCGAATGGAAGGATTACACTCAGTGGTTTGTATGAAATCAACAAAGGCCATTATGAAATGTCGCTTTACAACTTGGTCAGCAAAAGGTTCGAGATTGGTCAGGGAAGTAGGATCACCTGGAACGGGGACCCGATGGATGCAGATCTCAACATCAGTGCAATTTATGCAGTTAGGACTGCCTCTTCCGAATTGATGTCCAGCCAACTTTCTGGAGCCGATGCAGGGTCTAGGACGCAATACTTACAAGAATTGCCTTTTTTGGTGTTTTTGAATGTCAATGGGCCACTGCTAAGACCTGAAATATCCTTTAGATTGGATATGCCCGAAGACCAGCGTGGAGCCATTGGTGGCAATGTGTATTCCAGGGTTTTGCAGGTAAATGACCAGGAAGACGAATTGAACAAACAGGTGTTTTCTCTTTTGGTTCTCAACCGTTTTTTCCCAACAACGGGAAGCGATGGTTCCGGTGGAGGAACCTCAGCGATCGCACGGAACAGTGTGAGCCAGGTGCTTTCCGGGCAGCTGAACGCACTCTCCAGCAATGTTTTTGGAAAAAGTGGACTGGAGTTGGATTTTGATTTGGACAGTTTCACGGATTACCAATCGGGTCGGCCACAAGACAGAACGCAATTGAACGTGAGTGCTCGGAAAAGACTGTTCGATGATCGGCTGATCGTCCAGGTGGGAAGTCAGGTGGATATTGAGGGGAGTTCCCAAAGCCCCGATCAGGAAAATGCAGTTTTGGGAAATATAAGCCTTGAATACATGTTGACCGAAAACGGCAGGTACCGTCTCAGGGCTTTCCGGAGAAACCAATTCGAGAGTATCATTGACGGCCAGTTGATCGTGACAGGCTTTGGCCTGATTTTCAACAGGGAATTCAACAGATTTACTGAATTGTGGCGCGGTATTGATTTGAACAAGGACAATACCAATCCAATAGAGGAGATTGAAAATCAAAATCGCGAAAATTCCGAAGGAAAAAAAGAATCCAAACCTTCCAAAAAGGAAAAAATTAAGGAGGAAAATGAAGATTAGGAACATATATATTGTCTTTTTGATTTTTTTGAACAGTCTATTTATAGGATGTAGTGTAAAAAAATATATCCCTGAGGATGAATTTCTCTATGAAGGTGCTGAACTGAAGTTGGAAACGAAAGAAAGGGTTTCCGACCTTAAGGCAATTGAGTCCGAGGTAGAGGGTTTGATCAGGCCCATTCCAAACAAGAAGATATTGGGAATGTACGTTGGGCTCTGGGCGCATTATAAAGGGTCCAAGGAGAAGCCTGGTTTTATCAATCGGTTTTTGAAAAAAAAGCTGGGGCAGGAACCGGTTTACTTTAGTGCTGTTGATCCACAAAGAACCGAAGAATTGATTTTGAACCGTTTGGAAAACAGAGGTTTTTTTTATTCCGTCACCAATTCAGATGTGACCCGAAAGGAAAAATTCGCCAAGGTGGATTACACGGTGAAGATTTCAGCGCCCTATACATTGGTCAATTTTAAGATAGACCGGGATTCTCTGGAAATTGACAAGCAAATTATCGCTTTGTTGGAGGATACTCAGATCAAGGAAGGAATGAGGTTTGATCTTGCCACACTTCAAGAGGAGCGTTTGAGGTTGGATGGAGCATTGAAGAACAAAGGGTATTATAATTTCAATCAGGATTATCTCGTATTTGAGGCGGACACCAATATCAGCGATACCCTAAGGAAATTTGACCTTTTTCTCAGGTTCAAAAAAAGTGTACCGACTTCCGGCATCATTCCCTACAAAATTGACAGAATCAAGGTTTTCCCTAACTATTCCATTGATGATGAACGCGAAAAATTGGATACCGTTTTCCTGGAGGGAAAGGAATTTATCCAAGGGAAAGTGGTGTTCAAGCCTGCTCTCCTGGATGAATACATCCTGATAGACAGCGCAGACTATTTCAGTCCAGAAAAATCAAGGCTCACCAGTAACCGTTTGAGCTCTATTGGGAATTATAGATTTGTCAATCTTCGCTACACCGAATTGGAAAACCGGGGGGATCAGGGATCACTTGAAGCAAGCATTTACCTTTCGCCGCAGACCAAGCGCTCGGTAAGGGTAGAGCTTCAGGCGGTATCCAAATCCAATAATTTCGCGGGTCCGGCATTAAACGTTACCTATCGCAACAGAAATCTTTTTCTGGGTGGGGAATCACTGAACATAACAGGGAAATTTGGCTACGAAACGCAGATTTCAAGTGGGGAAAGAGCGGGTTTGAATTCTATTGAGTTGGGCCTGAAAGCAGACTTGATCTATCCAAGGGTGGTCTTTTTTATCCCAATCAAAGAACGTTTCAGCTATTCTGTACCGAAAACCAAAATCAGCTTGGGTACCGAATATCTCAGCAGGGGAGGCTTGTACAAGTTAAATACATTCTCCGGTAACTATGGTTATTTTTGGAATGCAAACCGTTTTGTTTACCATGAAATCAATCCGATCAGTATCAATGTGGTGAACTTGTCCAGAACATCGGATGAATTTGAGGAAATTTTGAACAAAAATCCCTTTTTGCGCAGCAGTTTTGACCAGCAGTTTATTGCGGGAATAAATTACACGTTCAATTATAACAAGTTGTCAGACAAATTCAGGACCCATGGGATTTTTGTGGCGAGCACAGTTGATTTGGCTGGAAATGGGATTAATCTGGCCAACAGGGTTTTTGGTGGAGACCCGAACACTTTTTTGGGTCTAAGATATGCGCAGTATTCACGAGGCGATGTTGATTTTAGATATTATCTCAGGATGAATCAAAAGCACACCATCGCAACCAGACTTTTTGGTGGAGTGGGGATTCCTTATGGCAATTCCAATTCCTTGCCCTTCGTCAAACAGTTTTTCTCTGGGGGGCCAAACAGCGTCCGCGCATTCCGGATCAGGTCCATTGGTCCGGGCACTTACCGTCCCGAAGAATTCAATTTGGGCTCTTTTTTCGACCAGGCAGGAGACATCAGGTTGGAGGGAAATATCGAGTACCGCTTCCCGATTGTGTCAATATTGAAAGGGGCGTTTTTTATGGATGCCGGGAACGTCTGGTTGATGAACGAAAACGAAGCCCTTCCAGGGGGTAAATTCACCTCGAAATGGTGGAACGAACTTGCAGTAGGCACAGGGTTTGGCTTGCGGTTTGACATCGAGTTTTTTGTGATCCGCTTTGATCTCGCCACACCCCTTAGGGTTCCATCATTGCCAGAAAATGAGCGCTGGGGAAATTCCTTCGATTTTCGGGACCGAAATTGGAGAAGGGAAAACCTGGTGTTCAATTTTGCCATCGGCTATCCTTTTTAACCCGTTTATCTCGGGCTTTAACCCGTTTTATGCCGGGTTTTAACCCCTTTTATGCATTTATATTTCTACTCGATCCTCAAATTACTTAGGAATCAGTCGGTTCTTCGAAATTTTGACTTCACCGATCGGTGCTATCCGTTTTTCTTTAAACCTGGATTTGCATTATCAATTCAATTTAAGGATGTAAATTCCTGATAATGATATATTTGGTTAATTTTTTTGACTTCACCACATAGGTGTGATGCCTTATTTTTCAAAAAGCCTGATTTTCATGCAGGCATTGCTCTAAGGGAAACCTCATGGTTCTTTGAGTTAAACCTCTTCTTCAGGTCGAAACCTCATGCTTTTTGGATAGGGGAAAGCATGCAGCAATTCGCCCGTCCTTATTTTTTCCTGGATTTCGGTCCAATGGTCTGGATTGAACAGCTTTTCGTGAAACGCCAAAAAATGGGGCTTCACATCGGCACGGCCAATCATAAAACGTCTGAAGTCCTCAGGAAACACATCGTTCTTGGCAATGTCATACCAAGGTGCCGATGCATAGATCTGCTCATAGTTTTCTGCCTTAGGTTTCCACCGGAAATTCATGTCTGTCAAAAACTCAATTTCGTCATAATCGTAAAAAATAACCCGCTTTTGCCGCGTAACGCCGAAGTTTTTGACCATCATGTCTCCGGGGAAAATGTTCGCCTGTGCCAATTGGAGGATGGCATTGCCGTATTCCTCGACCACGTGTTTGGCCTCTTCCAGTGTACAGCTGTCCAGGTAGATGTTCAGTGGGACCATTCTCCTTTCGGTATAAAGGTGTTTGATGATCAATTCATCCTGCGTGAATTCGAGCAGGGAATTGCAGGTATTTTTCAATTCCGTGACCAATTCCGGGTGAATCCTGTCGAGCGGCAATCGAAAAAATTCGAACTCGTGGGTATCAGCCATCCTTCCCACCCGATCGTGGAGGGAGACCAATTTGTATTTTTGCCGGACTTCCAGCCTGGTCATGCTTTTTGGGGGTTCAAAATGGTCCTTGATCATCTTGAATACGATGTTATAAGAAGGCAGTGTAAACACCGTCATGACCATCCCCTTGATCCCCTCTGCTTGGATAAAGGGATCCGAAGTCCTTTCGAGGTGATTTAGAAAATCCCGATAGAACTCTGTTTTCCCATGCTTGTTAAAGCCGATGGCATTGTAGAGTTCATGGATGAGTTTTTGGGAAATCACAGAGTTCAGGAAGGCGATGATTTGGGATGGAATCTCTGCCTCCACCATGAAATAAGACCTGGAAAAGCTGAAAAGCCCACTCATGATGTTGGGGTCAAAAATCAGGGTATCTACATAAATGCCTTTGGGGCCATTCATGTAGGGAATGATAAAAGGCATCCATTTTCCACCAATTCTGGTTCTGCCGATCAGATAGGCCGCTTTGTTTCGGTAAAAAACACTCTTGAGCACTTGGGTGGTGGTTTCCGAAGTGGCTTGAAAACGGGTAAGGATCACCTCCCGGACGGCTTTCACCAGGTACTGGATGTCCTTTTCCTTTTCCATATAGGGAACACCGAAATCAAAATCCGCAACGATTTTTCTGATGATTTTCTGTAAACCCCATTGGGAGGGATAATTGTAGAACAAATGTTCTTGAGGATGAATGTCACAGGTGTCATAGCCTTCACGGACAAACATCAATTCATCGGAAATGGCCAATCCCGGAAATGTTTTTCTGATCACCGAATTGAAAAAGGTCTCCGCAAGTTCTTTGTCTTTTCTTTCTGTGATTTCCCAATTGTAATCAGATTTTATTTCTTTCCACAACATGATATTCCCCACCTGATCCTTTAAAATTCCTTCCAAAATGAGGCGGGTAGCATGCACCTGATCCTTGTAAAGGAGTAATCTCCTCCTGTGGTTTTGTTGACTTGCATTCCAATCCCTTGATTTGAAGAAATGTGGGGCATGGCTGGTCAATTCCTTAAAAGAATTGATGTAGCTTTCAAATCCCTGATGGATGAGATGAACGATGGTTTTGCTTAATTCGGCATTCATGAAAATTCTCTTTTGATTTCGGCCAATCTTTTTTCCTTCTCTTCCTTTTTGTTCTGTGCTTCAAGAATGTGTGCAGGAGCAACTCTCACCTCGCAATTTTCCACGGGACACCTTTGACAGGTTGTCCCCACATGTTTGAGGAGGATTTTGGAATCATTATGGAACTTCACCTTTTTCTTGAATTGGGAATTCACTTTTAACCCAAATGAAATACTCACCTGCTCTTGCTTTTCCAGACCTGATCTGTATGCGATGGCAAAAACAAAATAGGATTGTCCATCTGGATAGAAGGAATACTGGCCTTTTCCGATTCGGTTCTTGTTGTGCATCTCAAACTCTTTGAAAATCGTAGCCGAAACCCATCTGCGGCAGTAATCCTCCTTGTTTTTGGAGGCGTGCGGATGGTGAATTCCCGTGAGATGCAATTCCTTATTCAGGGAGAAATCCCCTGAATTCAAGTTTTTGGTGATTCTTAAGAAGAACAATTCCTTGAGACCAAAATGCTTTGGAAGAATATTCGTCATTCTGTAAACCAGTGTTTCGGGAGTGACATTGTACTTCTCTATCAAGGACAAAAGTTTCTCTTCATCCAATTTGTCCTGTGCAAAAAAAGCCTCCAAGTCTTTGGTGATTTCTTTTTCCGGAATCAAAAGTGCGCAACTAAAATAGCTCGCTTTGAAGTTGTTCAATACTTCCTCAAAGGAATTGACACTTACCCAGGAAGAGGTATAGGCCCTTTTCTGGAGATTCAAATGATTGTATCCAAGTTCCCTGCCCAAGGCAAAAACCCTTTGGTTTTCAGTCAAATGGGGGTTCAAAAGCAATTTTGGATTTTTGCCAGGGAATAAAACCGTCCGTGTTCCCTTGAGGCTCTGATCGAGATCAAAATCAAAAGACTCGATTTGATAATTGTACTTTTCCACCAAAATCTGATGCAGAATGGCTGAATTGGGCAAGTGAACCAAAGAGTTTAATTTTTTGAAGTTTTCTACCTCAAGCTCGATTTTAGGGAAATAATTGTCATGCATCTCTTGGTAGGCGCGGAGGGAAGAAAGGAAAAATTCCTCCTTGGAGATGTCGTATGCCCTGCTGATGTCCATTAGGGTGATGATAAAGGCATTCAGCTTAGAGGGAGCATCGGAAAGCAATTCAATAAATGAGCTGACATCTATCCCGAACAGTTCCAGGGGAAGTTCAGAAAGGATGTCCGATTGGAGCAAATCAGAGATGGTTTTCATTTTGTCCTCCAACTTGAGGGAAACCAAATAATCATAGTTTACCCCCAGCACTTCTGCCAATTTGAATATTTTGTCAGATTTGGGGTATTTTTTTGACTTTTCAATCTCATTCAGATAGGAGATGGAGATTCCCGTCAAATCGGAAAGTTCCAGAAGGGAAAGGTTTTTCTCCTTTCTGAGATGCTTTACTTTCAATCCGAAAATTATCCTGATATGCTCTTCTTTCACGATTTACCTTTTTTGATTAAGCGAAGATATTAAAAATATCAGTTGAAATAATTTTTTGTGAAAAATCATAAATAAAAGAAAAGTAATAAAAAGCGAAATTTCGCTTTTTATATTAAATTCGTTTTCCTACATTTATCACATCAATCACATAAACCATTTATCATCATGACCATAGCAGTATCAGATACTTTACAGTTAAAGGTTTTGGGAGAGATGTCCAAAGCGTATGAAAAGATTCTAACGCCCGAAGCATTGGGGTTTTTGGCTTTTCTTGAATTGAAGTTCAGGGAAAAGAGGTTTTCAATTCTTGTCAGAAGGCAGCGAGTCCAGCAGCAGCTCGAAATGGGGGAGTTGAAATCGGTGTTGGCGGAGATTCCGGATGTAAGCGGGAATTGGAGGATCGCGGCCATACCGGAAGATTTGGAAGATAGGAGAGTGGAGATCACAGGTCCTGTGGATCGGAAAATGGTCATCAATGCGCTGAATTGTGGGGCAAAGGTTTTTATGGCGGATTTCGAGGACGCTACTTCTCCCACCTGGGACAACATCATTACCGGACAAATCAATCTTTACGATGCCATCCGAAATCAAATTGATTTTGAAGCCGAAAACGGAAAAACCTATGCGTTGAATGCCAAGCATGCGGTATTGAAAGTGCGACCAAGAGGTTGGCACTTGGAGGAAAAAAACATGGTCATCAACGGGGAACCACTTTCCGCATCATTGGTTGATTTTGGATTGTTTTTCTTCCACAATGCAAAAAAATTATTGGAAAATGGCTCAGGACCTTACTTCTACCTGCCAAAGTTGGAAAGTCATTTTGAGGCCCGTTTGTGGAACGATGTATTTGTAGCGGCTCAGGACTACTTGAAAATCCCTCAAAAGACGATCAAAACCACTGTTTTGGTAGAAACCATTTTTGGGGCTTTGGAGATGGACAATATCGTCTATGAGCTTAAGGATCACCTCGTGGCCCTCAATGCCGGCCGATGGGATTATATTTTCAGCATTATCAAAAAATTCAGAAATAATCCCTCCTTCATACTTCCCGATAGAAGCTTGGTAACGATGGAAACGCCCTTTATGAGGGCTTATGCCACCAAACTTGTGGAAATATGTCATGCACGGGGTGCGCATGCCATCGGTGGGATGTCTGCTTTTATCCCCGCCAAAGATGCAGAAATCAACCGCATGGCCCAAGAAAAAGTGAAGGCGGACAAAGAGAGGGAAGCCTCCATTGGGTATGATGGCACCTGGGTAGCCCATCCATTTCTGGTACCCATTGCTGAAGAAGTTTTTACAAAGGCCTTTGATCAGGGACATGTCAATCAAAAAAATAAGCGTCCCTTTCTTTCAGGATTTGAAACAGAGGATTTATTGGATGTGAGGATTCCAGATGGGAGCATCACGGAATCCGGAGTGCGGACCAATATCAATGTGGGTATTCTTTATTTGGAAAGCTGGCTTTCTGGTGTGGGTGCAGCAGCATTGTATAATCTGATGGAAGATGCCGCCACGGCCGAGATTAGCCGCGCCCAACTTTGGCAATGGATCAGGCATGGTGTCCAAACCAAGGACGGCCAAACCATCACCGGAGAATTTTATTTGAGCCTCAAACTCCAGGAAATGGAAAAAATAAAAACCCTTTTGGGGGAGGAGAGGGCCAATGGAAGGGCTCTGCAACAGGCATCTGCGCTGATGGATAAGCTGGTGCTTTCTAACGATTTTGTCGATTTTCTCACGCTCCCTGCCTATGCAATGCTTTAAACTATAATGACCTTATTCTTAAATCACAACAATCAATTTAACCCTAACAATTATGAAAAATCAATCAATCGAAAATGCCTTGGCGATGGAAAACGACTGGAAAAACAATCCAAGATGGAAAGGCATCCTTAGAAATTATTCTGCACAGGATGTTTTGCGACTCACCGGAAGTTACAAGTTGGAGTTTTCCATTGCCAGAATGGGTGCAGAGCGGTTTTGGGACAAACTTAACAATCAACCCTTTATTGCAGGCCTTGGCGCACTGACGGGGAATCAAGCCATCCAGGAAGTCCAAGCAGGACTGGAGGCCATTTACCTGAGTGGCTGGCAAGTGGCTGCAGATGCCAATTTGGCTGGTCAAATGTATCCCGACCAAAGTCTGTATCCTGCTGATTCAGTTCCCGCAGTGGTCAGAAGAATCAACAATGCACTTTTGAGAGCAGACCAGATTCAGTCCGTATCGGGAAACACGGATTTGGAATACTTGGTCCCGATCATCGCTGACGCCGAAGCTGGTTTTGGTGGAAACCTGAATGCATTTGAGTTGATGAAAATGATGGTAGAAGCAGGAGCCTCAGGTGTCCATTTTGAAGATCAATTGTCTTCTGCCAAAAAATGCGGACACCTGGGAGGCAAAGTATTGGTCCCGACACAAGAAGCGATCAATAAACTTTTGGCGGCAAGGTTGGCAACAGACGTATGTGGTGTTCCCACTATTGTCATTGCAAGAACGGATGCTGATGCAGCCAATTTGATCACCTCGGATATTGATCCCAGGGATCACAAGTTCATTACGGGGAAAAGAACCTCGGAAGGTTTTTACGAAGTGAATAATGGAATCGAACAGGGAATTGATAGAGGACTTTCCTATGCGCCCTATGCCGATTTGATTTGGATGGAAACCTCCAATCCTGACCTGGGTTATGCGAGGGAGTTTGCCCAAGCCATCCATGAAAAGTTTCCTGGCAAAATGCTGGCCTACAACTGCTCTCCATCCTTCAACTGGGCGGCGCATCTTTCGAAGAGCGAGATGCTGACTTTCAGGGAGAATTTGGCTGAACTGGGCTATAAATTTCAGTTTATCACCCTAGCCGGATTCCATGCACTCAACACCAGCATGTTCGAACTTTCTTTGGCTTACAAAGACAGGGGAATGGCGGGGTACTCCGAATTGCAAGAAAGAGAATTTTCTTTACAAAAAAATGGCTTTAAGGCAGTGAAGCACCAAGCCTTTGTTGGGACGGGTTATTACGATGCAGTTCAGCAAGTTGTCACTGGTGGAGAATCTTCTACAATGGCTTTGAAAGGGAGTACAGAAGAGGCGCAATTTTAACAGAATAAAATTTTCGCAATCGATTGTTTGCAGTTTTTAAAAACATTTTATACCTTTCGATCATGTTATTCATACTTTGAATATCTACAATAGGTTTAATAGGTTTGAGAGATAAAAAAGGTCCAGGCAATGTCTGGACCTTTTTTGATTTTTGGCCAAAACATGCTTGATTTGTATTGCGGTTTTGCTTTTTGGCTGCTGGTTTTTTCTGCAAAAGCGTTGAACCCGTTTTATGCATTCCGAACTCAATTCAAGCTTGTAATTAACGGATAATGAATGAGGTCTTGACTATTTTTGAACTTGCTCTTTTGGCATGAAGAATTAGTCTCCCTATAGTCTGATTTTCTTCCAGCTTCGATCCCCTTTGGAAATGGAATGCATATTTCGGGTTTAACCCGTTTTTCCATTAACTTTGGATCTGGAATGTCTGGCTTGACTGTATTTGAGGCCTGATCCAATAAAAGCAATGAACAACACATTCAATTTTTGTCTACCAAATCCCACTCTGAAAAAATGGAAGTAGTTTTCTTCAATCGGACATCAAATCCCATTTGGTTCTTTCTTTTGATCTTGGCTTTTTCTTGTTCTTCTGATAAAGAAACAAAGGAAGAAACCAGTGAAGCTCTGATCTTGACCGTGGAAGAAAAAGAAATGACCATGGTCCTGGAAGGTTTGGGGCAATTTCCGGAATGGACGGCCAATTGGAAAAGCATTGAACCTGGATTCGACGCAACGGCTTTCGATTTTGCCAGAGGCTATACCTATGAGGTGTTGGAATGGCCCGAGGAAAATTTCATCATGCCCAACACTGCCTTTTATCCCTATCTGGTTCCTCAGCCAGATGGCAACGGCGTAGTGGACATCTACAGCTATAAAGTTTCCTTCAATGAAGAAGGAAAGCCCTATTTCAATCCGGATTCCGAAGTCATTTATTTCAAATCCAACGGGATGCGGGAAAGACTCCTTTTCATTGGGCCCTCCGGAGCTTTTGAGGAGGCCATTTGGGTAAGTCCCGATCACCTGCTGGTGGCAGGGATATTTGAAGAGGAAACCGGGGTCAGGCCCATCGTTTGGCTGATCATTCCAGGCGAAAATCGATACCTGTATTTTGAAAGTCCCGTGGTCTCCAGTCAGTATCCCCGAGAAGGATATCTAAAGAAGAAATTAAATAAGATCAATTTTTTGAAATGAAACTCGATAAAGTCATTCGTAAACTCGAAGAAGCTTTGAAAAAGCCCTTGCCTGGAAAGATGGGGCAGGGGACAATGGCGCCAAAACCGATTGATGCGCGCAGGTTCTCATTGAACATTCCTGAAAACCATCGAAAGGGGGCCGTATTGATGCTTTTCTATCAAGATGGGGAGGGTTGCTTGGTTCCTTTTATCAAAAGACCGACCTACGAAGGCGTCCACAGCGGACAAATTGCTTTTCCGGGCGGAAAATGGGAATTGACCGACCTGAATCTCGGAGAAACGGCACTGCGGGAAGCGGAAGAAGAAATAGGGGTGGACCGCAACAAAGTGGAACTGATCGGCAGGTTGACGGATCTTTACATTCCGGCGAGCAATTTCATGGTTTCTCCATTTATCGGTTTTACCCATGAAAAGCCGGAATTCAGACCCGATCCCTTTGAAGTGGAAAGGATCATCACTTTTCCTTTAAGTGACTTGTTGGACCAAAAAATCAGAAAAATGGGGTCCGTAAATATTGATTCGGGACTCAAATTGGAAACGCCTTATTTTGACATTGACCAAGAGATGGTTTGGGGCGCCACGGCGATGATCCTGGGCGAGTTTATGCAACTCTGGGAAAATTCCAGAGAATGATTTTTTGGGCATCTGATGCATTTGTGGTATTTATGCATTCTCAAATGAACAGAAAATGCAGGAAAATAGCCCACTGATCACCAATGATGCCGTAGTTTTTGGAATTTTGATGACCATATTGGCCTTGGTTTTTGCCACGGCTTCCAGCAAGAGAAATTTTTGGCTTAAATTTTACCGGGTTGTCCCTTCCATTTTGCTTTGTTATTTTGTGCCAGCGCTGCTCAATTCCTTTGGATTGATTTCAGGCGAAACATCCAGACTTTACTTCGTGGCGTCAAGGTATCTGCTACCGGCATCCTTGGTTTTGCTTACCTTAGGTATAGACTTCAAAGGAATTCTAAAATTGGGGCCAAAAGCCCTGATCATGTTTTTGGCAGGTACATTGGGAATCATACTGGGAGGCCCCTTGGCTTTGTTGGTGGTTTCAGCAGTTTATCCGGAGATTTTGGGAGGTGTTGGGCCGGACGAGGTGTGGAGGGGTTTGGCGACCATCGCCGGGAGTTGGATTGGTGGAGGAGCGAATCAGACAGCCATGCTGGAGGTTTTCGGAGCAAGTCCAGCCTTGTTCAGCCAAATGATCGCAGTGGATGTCTTGGTCGCCAATGTCTGGATGGCAGTGTTGCTCTATTGGGCTGCGAAACCCGAAAAAATTGACAAGCTCTTCCGGGCTGACAGTTCTGCAATTTTGGAGTTGCAGGAAAAGGTAGAAAAATACAGGGAGAGCATCCTCAAGGTGCCCAATATGGCGGATACGATGAAGATATTGGGTATTGGCTTTGGTCTGACGGGTCTTGCGCATTTGATTGCGGACAATGTGGCGCCCTACATCGGCGAAAATTATCCCCAAATGGCCCAGTATTCATTGGATTCAACTTTTTTCTGGATTGTCATCATTGCCACGACAGGAGGATTGATGCTTTCCTTTACCAAATCAAGGGAACTTGAAGGTGCCGGAGCCTCCAGGTTGGGATCGGTTTTGCTCTATGTTTTGGTAGCGACCATTGGGATGCAGATGGATTTGATGGCTATTTTTGACAGTCCAATCCTGTTTCTGATCGGGATCCTTTGGATGTTTTTCCACATCACCATCATGCTTATAGTAGCCTATTTGATCAAGGCTCCTTTCTTTTTCGTGGCTGTGGGGTCTCAGGCCAATGTGGGAGGTGCAGCTTCTGCACCCATCGTTGCCTCTGCCTTCAATGCCTCCTTGGCTCCAGTAGGGGTTCTGATGGCGGTATTGGGATATGCGGTGGGTACTTATGGGGCCTATTTGGCGGGATTGCTCCTGCGTTTTGTCCATGGACTATAAGAAAAGTGCCAGGGAAAAATACGGGTTCGAAAATTGCATTGAAGCAATTGCCTTAAATTTATCACAGAGACAATCAAATTATGCCAACTTATAGAAAATTCATTTTCGTATGCAACGGATCCGATTGTAAAAAATCAGGTTGCAAAAACCTCCAGTCTGAAATCAAGGAGTTGATCAAATCCGAGGACCACAAGGGGAAGTTCAAGATCATCAAAACCAAATGTATGGACTTTTGCAAATCCGCACCCGTGGTGGTGATCAACAATGAGGTGATCAAAAAAGCTGATTTGACGGATTTGAAGAAAAAAATGCTCTAGGCTTGTGATCTTTGCTTTTGGAAACATCTAAGGCGATATTTTGAAAGGACAAAGCCATTGCGGTTTTCATTTTAAGATGGCTGTCTTTGTAAACCTGTATTATGCATGTTCCATTTCACCCTGAAATTGATTCATCATCAGTCTTTTTTTAATTTCTGACTTCACCATATAAGCTCCAGTTGGTCTAAAGAGGGACTGATTTCCTGCAGTTTCAAGCCCTATTCGGAAGTGGAAAGTATATTTCGGGTTGAACCGTTCCTGAAAAACCCAATCTCCTAAATCATGTCTGCTTGATTCAATCCGTTTTACGCATTACGGACTCAACGCAATATTGTAATTGAATGACAATCAATTGGATGTTGACTATTCTTGATTTCACCCTATTGGTGTCAGGAATTATTCTTCCAATCGGCTGATTTTCTTTCAGTTTCAATCCCATTTGGCAACCTATTGCATATTTCGGGTTCAAATTTTTTTTTGTTGGGACCATAAAAAAAGGCTTTCCAATCATTTGGAAAGCCTTTTTTGAGTAAATATAAATTTGTTTATTCTAGAAATTGAAGCTCATTCTGGCAAAGATAAACCTTCCGTTGAAGCCCATTTGTTGGACTCTTCTGGAGTAGACAAATCTTCCTGCACTGAAGTTTCCACTGTGGTTGTGCATGTCTTGATAGACATCAAATAGGTTGTTTGCACCCACATTCAATCTTAAATGATCCGTGAATTTATAGCTTAGCGTCACATCGGTGACCACTTTGGGACTAAAAGTCTGGTCAAGTGTTTCCCTATTGCCTGTAAGCGTATTCACCGGCCAAGTACCTGGATCATTCCCCATCGTTGGATCAAGGAACACCACCTGCCCAAATCTAACGGCTCTTGCCATAAAAGTGAATTTTCCCACGTTATAGTTGGCCATAAAACTCACTTTATCCCTTGGATTGGCTACTTCGATCCTGCTTTGGTCTTCTCTGTTGAAATAGTTGCCCAATTGTCCAGTTTGCTCCAATATCGGAGACCCTTTGATAATCGCTTTGCCATCACTGTCTTTCTTGACGGTGTTGTTGATAAATGTACCGGCCAAGATAAAACTGATCGAAGAGGTGCTGTTCAGGTTGACATTGTAGGTGATGACAGATTCAATTCCCCTTGCGCGTGTGTCAATGGCATTGGTGAAGAAATTGGCGGTAGTGGCGTTGGCTGCTGCCAATTGTTGCCGAATGATTTCATTGCCACCGTCGTTGAAGTTGTTGGTCAATACAATCCTGTCATCGATGTCTATTTGATAGGCATCCACGGTGATTTCCAGATTTTCCGTGGGCTGTAAGGTCGTTCCGATGGTATAACTCCTGGAGGTTTCTTGCTTCAAGGTGGGTATGCCCAAGATCCTTGCAGGCTCACTGTTGTTTCTGAAAGTCCCACTTTCTATCGGGATAAGGCCACTGCCCGGCACTGTGACAAACAGCGTATTCACCCTGGAGTAATAAATCTGCTGCATGGAAGGCGCTCTGAACCCCGTACTGGTGGAGGCTCTCAAGGCGAATCCTTCAGCGATTTTATATCGGGAAGCGAGTTTGTAGTTGAAGGTACTTCCGAAATCGGAATAATCTTCAAATCTTATGGCGGCGGCTACGTTCCAGGATTTGGTGAATTCCTGCTCCACATCAAGATAAACTGCCTTGTTGTTCCTGTTGAAATATCCAGCAGTAGAAGGGGTGAAGCCGCCAAATACTTGAGAGCCAGCTGGAACTCCTGCGTCAGGATTGAAATTTCTGTAGGAGGTTTCTTCACCTGCCCTCACTCCGAATTGCTCGAACCTGAATTCAGCACCTACAGCCACATTCAGACCTGCCAATACATCGTATTTTCTTGCCGCATCGAAGTTGATCGTGTTCTGGAGAAAATTCAATCCCCCGGCATCAAATTCTGTTTGGAAATTGGCCGTCTGAAGTGCTTGGGTGTAATTCACGGATTCGGTGATTTCGAAATCGAAAATGTTTTGTCCAAAAGTATTGCTCAAATCAAATCTCCATTCACCAAGTGTGCCCATAAGTCCAATGGTATTGGAAAGGTCAGTAATGTCCGTATTGATTTTGGGCAAAAAACCATTTGGGTAAACCTGAAATACATTTCCACGAACTGCTGCGGGAACACTGTTTGGATAGCGATAAAAACCTGCAGCGTTTCCTTTTTTATTGTTGTATCCTCCAAAGGAGTAAATTTCCATTCCGTTTTTTAGCGGAAGCGAAAAATTGATCATGATGCCTCCTCCGTTTACTTCAGAGTTGCCAATACGCATGTCAAAATCATCACGCGAAAGACCT
Source organism: Rhodonellum sp. (assembly GCF_030656585.1). Classification (NCBI taxonomy): domain Bacteria; kingdom Pseudomonadati; phylum Bacteroidota; class Cytophagia; order Cytophagales; family Cytophagaceae; genus Rhodonellum; species Rhodonellum sp. The sequence goes on along the minus strand of NZ_JAUSPP010000021.1, from coordinate 22,624 downwards.
CTTGCCAGCAATTCGGCATTGTCCACATTTACTCCGCCAACTGCAGGAAAGATCTGTCCGGCATAGGTACCTGTTCTGTTGGTGAAGCCTCTTTTGACGTACTCGCCGGTAACGTTCAAAAAACCTTCCTTTCCGACTTTCATGCCATAATTCAAACCTGCGCTGACCATCGTTCCATCTGTTACGCTCACGCTTGAATTTTCCCCACCGCTGACGATGAAGTTTTTGTCATAATTGGTGACATGCGTTCCAGAAGCAAAGGATCCACTGAGTCCCACTGATTTTTTCAGGATAATATTGACTACTCCTGCGATCGCGTCGGATCCATATTGTGCAGCTGCTCCATCCCTCAGGATCTCGATTTTTTCCACTGAGTTTGCAGGAATGGCATTCAAATCCGTACCGACGGAACCTCTGTTCACAGTACCGTTTACGTTTACCAAGGCAGATTGGTGCCTTCTTTTTCCATTCACCAAGACCAAAACCTGGTCCGTTCCCAAACCCCTCAATTGTGCAGGGTCAACATGGTCAGAACCATCGGAAATGGTCTGCCTGCTGGATTGGAAAGAAGGGGCAATATAGGTCAGGATTTGGTTCAGGTCGACTTGACCCAAAGCGTCGATTACCTTGGATACCGGTATGATATCCACCGGTACGGGAGAATCTATCCTTGATCTCGCACCTACTCTGGTTCCCGTCACAATGATTTCAGACAAATCCGTGTCATCCGCAAGCATTGTGACATTGATACTGGATTGGTTGGCAATATTCACCTCTTGGGATCTCAATCCGATAAACGAAATCACCAAAATATTCCTTCCAGCGGGTACGTCGATTGAGAATTTACCTTCCATATCTGTCGTGGTGCCAGTGGTCGTCCCCTTGATCAGGACAGCTGCCCCAGGCAAGCCCAATCCATCTTCTTCTGTGATCACTTTCCCAGTGACCGTTCTTGTTTGTGCTTGTAGGGTTTGAGAAAAACTCAGCCCAATGCACACCAATAAAAAGAGTAACGATTTTTTCATAGAGTTTCTTTTAAGTTTTGAATGATATTTTAACTAAATTTAACTGTATTTGTTTAGAAAAGGAAAAGTCAGTCCTTTTTAATTGACAATTCAATGTTATTCAGAACTTTAGTTGGAATATTTGAATTTTTCAATAGGAATAGAACAGTGAAAAAATTCAGGATGAAGTATCGTATCAATGGGTTATTGGTCGTTCTTTCCAAATCATCCACCATTTTCGCAAGCCAAGAAATGCCATAGGTCTGAAAAAATTCTTGCCTCAACCATTTATTATGCGAAAACCAAAATAATATACAATCAAGGTGGCTCCGACAGGACATCACCTATCGCAACTCTTTATCGGGAAGGCATCTATTTCAGTAAATGAGCATCTTCCAAACGGGGGAGGATCAACCTAAAATTGGTCGATCACTCCTTCCGTTTAGGTTAAGAATTGTTGAAAAACAGCGAAAAACAGCGATGTTCAAGACTGGTTTTCTAAAGTACGGGTATCTTTTTTATTGGTTTGGAACAGTCAATGTTTTTCAATTCCCGTCGGTCCAATTACTAAAAGGAAGTTGCTGGATTGCTTTCAGGTTTTTAAAGGATGGTTTCCACCCGGACGGCAGTTCCACTGGCAGTTACCATCAACATACCTTCTCGGATGGTTTCATAGTCCAGGTCTATTCCAACGACGGCATTGGCGCCAAATGCTTGTGCTTGCTGTTGTAATTCTGCCATTGCAGTCGATTTTGCTTCTCGCAAAACCCTTTCATAGGCGGAAGATCGGCCCCCGACAATATCTGTGATGCTGGCGAAAAAGTCCTTGAAAATGTTTGCCCCGATGATGGTTTCTCCCGTGACAATGCCCAAATAGGCGGTGATTCTGTAGCCTTCAAGGCTTGGTGTGGTGGATACTATCATTTTGTTGTTTTGTTTTTTTGCTGAATTTAAAAAATACATCGATTGAGTCAACGAAAAGACAAGGTTTTTTGAAACCAAAAGAAAGGAACGCAATAAGATCTAGGAATTAGAGGAAGAATCGGGAATGAAAATCAAAGGGTTTTTCAAAAAAAGAGCGGGTAATCGGGTTCGAACCGACGGCCTTCAGCTTGGGAAGCTGACGCTCTACCAACTGAGCTACACCCGCTTTTATAGCGCAAATTTAGGCTGAATTTTGTGACTTTTTCAAATCACAATGGATATTAAATTTGGATTGATTTTCCTCTCTTCCAATCCCCTGATTCTCAGGATCAATCTCCCTTCCTCCAGCAATTGGCTTAGGTTTGTTAGGATGGGGTCAAGAAGGTATCCAAGTGCTTTAGGGAAGATTTTATAGGTTATGTCATCCATTTTGAAACAAGTGGGTTGCGTGAAAACTCTATTATTTTTTTAAGGAGACAAAGAAATTATTACAGGAGAAACCCATTATTTCGATTTAAAGAGCAGGGAACGGGGGGATCTTTAAATCCAGAAACAGCGGCTTCCCAATTTTTGATTACCTTTAGGTGCTATTGAATAATTTTTAACACCCTTCCCTTCTTATGCAGACTGATCTTAAAATTGCCGTGTTGATAGATGCCGATAACGTTCCCGCCACCCAAGTGAAAGAAATGATGGAGGAAATCGCCAAATACGGCAACCCCACCATTAAGCGGATTTACGGGGATTGGACAAAGCCACAACTTGGGAAATGGAAAAATGTCCTGCTTGAAAATGCCATCAGCCCCATTCAGCAGTACAGCTATACCACGGGCAAAAATGCAACAGATTCGGCGATGATCATTGACGCCATGGATATCCTCTATTCAGAAAGGGTAGACGGATTCTGTTTGGTATCCAGCGACAGTGATTTCACCAAGTTGGCGACACGTCTGAGAGAAGCGGGGATGTTGGTCATCGGAATCGGGGAAAAGAAAACGCCTGAACCATTCTTCGTTGCCTGCGACAAATTCATCTATCTCGAAATACTGAACCAACAAGTTGAGGATCAGGATGATCCAAAAGAAAAGAGCGCTCCGAGACCTCAGGTGGACAAGATCAATCCGAAATTGATTCGATTGATCGCCAGCACGATTTCGGATTTGGCAGATGAGGAAGGATGGGCTTTCATGGGAGACGTGGGCAATCTGCTCCAAAAAAAGCAACCCAATTTTGACGCGCGAAACTTTGGTTTCCAAAAATTAACACCCTTGATCAGCGCCATCAACAAATTCGAAATCGAAAAAAGGGAAAACCAGAAAGGAAGGTTTAAATTGATCTACGTAAGGAATAAGGCCATTTAGTCTGAAACTGTTTTCACCCAAAGAGGTAAGTTTCTCACGGAGTACGCAAAGGTTTTTTTGATTTTAAAATCAGGGTTCGAAACCATTGTTTTTTTTGCGGTCTTTGCGAAACATGCTTCTTGCTTTGTGAAAACCTTCATTCTGCGGAATTTCAACGCAAAGGGCGCTAAGTTTCACGCGAAGGACGCAAAGGTTTTTTGGAGCTGATCTCAGGTTTGGATTTGAGGGAGGGGTTTGGATGTGTTGTTATTTTCTTTGCGTTCTCTGCGAAACACGTTGCGTGCTTTGCGAAAAACCTGTTTTTGCTGAATTTTCAACACAGAGGGCGCTAAGTTTTACTCGAAGGACGCAAAGGTTTTTTGGACCTAATCTCAGGTTTTGAATTGAGGGAGGGGTTCGAACCCATTGTTTTTTTTGCGGTCTCTGCGAGAGGTTGTTTTAACGCAGAGGGCGCCAAGTGTCTCAGGAAGGTCGCAAAGGTTTTTTTGTTTTTAAAAATTGGTTGGTTTTCGGAAGATTTGGGAGGATGTATTTTTTTCTTTGCGTTCTCCGCGAAAAACTCTGCGGACTTTGAGAGAGATTGTTTTAACGCAGAGAGCGCCAAGTGTCTCGGGAAGGTCGCAAAGGTTTTTTGGTAGTTTTGAAAATCTGTTGGTTTTCGGAAGATTTGGAAGGATGTATTTTTTTCTTTGCGTTCTCCGCGAAAAACTCTGCGGACTTTGAGAGAGAATGTTTTAACGCAGAGTGCGCAAAGTGTCTCGGGAAGGCGGCAAAGGTTTTTTGGCAGTTTTGAAAATCTGTTGGTTTTCGGAAGATTTGGGAGGATGTATTTTTTTCTTTGCGTTCTCCGCGAGAAACTCTGCGGACTTTGCGAGAGAATGTTTTAACGCAGAGTGCGCCAAGTGTCTCGTGAAGGTCGCAAAGGTTTTTATTGTGGTTTTTAGAATCTGTTGGTTTTCGGAAGATGAGGGAGGGTATTAGGTTTTTTTCTTTGCGTTCTCCGCGAAAAACTCTGCGGGCTTTGCGAGAGGTTGTTTTAACGCAGAGAGCGCCAAGTGTCTCGTGAAGGTCGCAAAGGTTTTTACTGTGGTTTTTAGAATCTGTTGGTTTTCGGAAGATCTGGAAGAATTTGTTTTTTCTTTGCGTTCTCTGCGAAACACTCCGTGGTTTTTGCATGAATTTTTTAAACGGGTGCCTCCAAGGATTTTTGACAGCTTTATTGTTGATGTTGAATAAATTTTAGTGTATTCAATTATGGACTATTTCTTTACAAACCTCAAGAAATACACGGTGAACTTTGTCCGAAATTTCACCTAGACATTCCACCAATAGGTGAATTTCAATGCCAATGCCCGGTTCTTTACATAGAAAGGTGCTGGAAGGTAGTTGTCTGTGTAAACCAAAAAGAGATCGGAGGCGGGTTTGAATCGCCATTGAAAGCGGGTATTCAAGTTGATGTTTTTGATCTGCTCGTTGTATTGGACAAATGCCGTGAAAAAGACCTTGTTGGTCATCGTTACATCCAGTCTCGGCCCCACCAACCAAAACCTGGTTTTTCCCCATGTTTCAGGGAGATGGATTTCATTGTAGTTGGCATTTAGGGTAAGACTGAAAAAGGGCTGGAACCTGTAGCCGAGTTCCGCGGCCACATTGTAGCGATCTCCGTCTGCATAATATCCTCCCATCCGAGTCGAAAAGGCATAGGTGAAAATGCTCTGGGGCTTTGATGTATATTCCGTTCCCCAGGAATTCCATTTGTGTTGGGTTCCAGTGGCCAAAGTATCCCCGCTATAATTCGTCGGATCAAATGGCCTTTGGAGTTGGACGTAATCGTGTGCGGTCCATGCGCTGAAAACACTTTGGCTTCTGAACCTCACCCGATACAACAGGTAACTTTCGTTGTCGGTTTCCTTCATGTCCGTATTGAAAAAGAACTTGGTGTTGAATTCTGGACCGTGGCTGAGGATTTTTTTACTTTTGGGGAAAAACAGGTATCCGATGCTGGGGTTGATTTTGTAATATCCGTTTCTTGGCACGTAGCCAACTTCCGCAGTGTAGTTTTCGGACACGTATTCATGCTGCCAATTCCAAGTCAAGTTTCCACTGCTATACCGCAGGTTTGCCGCATGGACCATGCTTTCTCCGGTTTGGCCGGGGCTGTAGGATTTTAGGACCAAGGCCTTTCCTGTCCAAAGGTTGTTGGAGGAAGCCAGATTGTACTCCAAGCCCACATTCCTGTTGAATCTGGAATAAACGGGTTTGTCTTCGCTGGGGTCAGGGCGATAGTTTAGGGATTCTTTGTTTACAAAGATGACGCCGATATTGGACCTGGAGAAGACCCTTCTTTGGAGGGCCAAAACACTGAAATTTTGGGCAGGCAATCCGGATTCATCCACCTCACCGGTTTGCATGTTCATGGCGCCGATCCTCCAATCTTTGTTGATTTTACCACTTAGCCTTGCCCCAACATTGATGGGTGCATTCAAGCCAATTCTCCTCGAGAAAAATGGACGGATGCTCTCGTATCCAAAATTGGCAAACAAATCTCCGTTTTCCAGAAAGAACTGTCTCCTTTCGGGAAAGAACAATTCAAATCGGTCCAGATTGGTCACTTGTCTGTCCACTTCCACCTGTGAGAAATCAGGATTCACCGTCAAATCCAGATTGAGGGAAGAGCTCAAGGCGATCTTAGCATCCAAGCCAACCTCCCTCTTGAATACTTCTTGGCCACCTTCGGAGATGTTTTTGGTTACTCCCCCCATCGCATAGGGGATCAGGGAAATATTGGAACCTACTTGAGGCGGAGGATTGTCCCAGATCAAAGTACCCGTATAAGCCAGAGATGCTGAGGGAAACTGCCTTGGAACCGGCGCCCAACTTGATTTTTCGGTTGTTTTGAGATCCATTCGGCTGAAATTGATTCCCCATTCGGTGATTCCTTTCTTATAACGAATGGACTTGAATGGAATGGACGCCTCAAAAACCCACTTATCGGGGTAGTTCCTCACGGTGGATTCCCACTTGTTGTCCCAGCTCAAGTCGATTTTTCCGCCTTCGAACATGATGCCATCCCATTGGGCACCGGCTGCATTGGCGCCGAAAGAAAATCCATTGGTTTGGTCATCGAAGGGATCCATAAAGAGGAGAAAATTGTCATTCTTGCCAAATGAAAAATCCCTGCGGAGGGATTCTACCATATAAGGCCCCTCCATGCCATGGTGATTGACGACGATCAAATAGAGGTTGTCCGCATCATAGGTCATTCTCACATCGGTTTTGACTTGAGCAAAACTGGTGTCCATCGGGGTAATCATGAAAAATTCGCTTGCGACCGAAGCATCCAACCATGCCTGCTCATCCAACACGCCATCGATGACAATGGGGGAACTCGCCAATCGGATCGGCAGCTTATATTTGTCATTTATCTTCTGACCGAAAAGTATAGCGACCAAACTAAAATATAGTATGGTCAAAACGGTAAATTTCTTCATTAAATTCTGGCGATTGGGTTATTGAATTGTTCCAAAGGTACTGTGAATTGAATGACAAGAATAAATTTTGTGTGTGAATGCGTCGTAGGAGGGGATGAATGGGAAAATGCATCTGAAATTTCGCGAGAAGTAAATCTTTAATTTATGCAAATCTTTAATTATTTATCTTAAATCAATTTTATCTAACTTGAAAAAAATTAAATTGAAATAAGCTATTTATCTTTTTTTGGAAGGTAAAAATCCCAAACCTTCTCTTGCTAATTTCCTTCAGATGAAAAAGGCCTTTTTACTATTTAGGTCTGGGTTACCCATTTATTCAATTTAAGCTCATGCTTTAAATAAAATTTATATGATGAAGGTAACAACTAGTTCTGTCTTTGATATACTGTCCCATTGGAGGGTCTATTTTCAAGGAGGGAATGCGGCGATGATTGCTGAAACAAAAGAGCCTTTCCGCTCTGAATTGTTCAGTATGGACCAAATCTATGCCCATGGTAAAGTACTGGCCAAATCCCATAAACTTCAGGTTGAAAAACCGGCAGACAAGTTGCTCAAACGCTTGGATGAAAATGAAACGACACTGGTCGAGGCCCGAAACTTATTGGTGGAAAGCATCCGGCTGGGCAAAACCATTACGCCTGCCGCCGAATGGCTGCTGGACAATTTTTACCTGATAGAAGAGCAGGTGGTCATTGCAAGAGACCATTTACCAAAAGGATACAGTGAAACCCTCCCAAGTTTGGGGAATGGATTGTCTTCAGGATTGCCACGTGTGTACGACATCGTGTTGGAAATTATTTCCCACAGTGACGGTCGGGTGGATGTAAAGAGCTTGAGCAATTTCATCTCCGCCTATCAGACAGTAAGCCTCCTTACTCTTGGAGAACTCTGGGCCATTCCGATCATGCTTCGCTTGGCCGTGATCGAAAATTTACGCAGGATTGCCAATAAGATCGCACTGGATATGGTGGATCATAACTTTGCCGATTATTGGGCAGACAGGATGATTGCCACGGTGAAGGAAAGTCCGGGAAATTTGGTTTTGGATCTTGCCGATATGGCAAGGTCAAATCCTGTTTTGGTCAGCCCTTTTGTAGCTGGCATGGTGAGGAAACTTCAAGGGAAGGGACCCGCTCTGGCATTGCCTCTGACATGGATGGAGCAAAAGCTTGTCGAAATGGGCTATTCCAGCAATGAACTTGTCGGCAAGGAAAACCAAAAGCAGGCAGCCAACCAAGTTTCGGTAAGAAACAGCATCGGGACCCTGAGATTTTTGGGAGCCAATGATTGGCGTGAATTTGTAGAAACACTCAGCAGCGTGGAGGAAATCCTGAGACAGGATGTTTCCGGCACCTATCCTTTCATGGATTTTGCGACCAGGGACAGGTACAGGCATGTTGTAGAAGCCATTGCCAAATACAGTCCATTTTCCGAAACTGAAGTTGCCCAAAAGGCGGTGGATTTGGCACACGAAAATGCGATTAGCCAAGGTATTGAGGCCAGGATGTCCCACGTGGGTTATTTCTTGGTGGACAAAGGGTTGGAACAGACAGAAAAAATCTGTGAAAGAAGGTACACCTTCACCCAAAAATTCAAAAGATTTTCCGGGAAAATACCCATGTTTCTTTATTTTTTCTCCATTGCTGCACTGACCGGAATTGCCTCTTATGGCATGCTCCATTTGGTCAATCGCTACAGTAATTTCGAATGGCCGATCTTGGCAGTGCTGGCATTGATTGCGGTTTCAGGTGCGGCACAGCTTGCGGTTTCATTGGTGAATTGGATCGCAACGATCAGTGTTAATCCCAAAATGCTGCCCAGAATGGATTTCTCAAGGGGTATTCCCACAGAATTCAGATCCCTGGTGGTCATTCCGACAATGCTTTCGAGTAAGGCTTATATCGAAGAACTCGTTGAGGCCTTGGAGATCAGGTTTTTGGCCAACAAGGAGAAAAATGTGCATTATGGTTTATTGACCGACTTTATGGACGCGGGCTCTGAATTAATGCCGGAAGATGATGGTTTTCTCGAACTTGTCAGTGAAAAAATAGAAGTACTGAATCAGAAATATCAAAACGAAGAGGATATATTTTTTCTTTTCCACCGTCCAAGAACCTGGAATGAACGGGAAGGAAAGTGGATGGGCTATGAAAGGAAAAGGGGCAAATTATCGGCTTTGAACGCCCTTTTAAGAGGGAAAGATAAAAATGAGTTTTCCTTGATCTCTGGAAATCAAAGGATATTGTCACGTGTAAAATATGTGATCACGCTTGACTCAGACACACAATTGCCCAGGGAAACGGTCTGGAAATTTATTGCCACCATGGCACATCCGCTCAACCATCCTGTTTTTGATCCAAAAAGACAGATAGTGACAGAGGGATATGGTATTCTTCAGCCCAGAGTGGCTGCGGCCATTTCTAAATCGGCAGTATCCTTATATTCCCGAATGCAGGGAGATGTCACCGGCATAGATCCCTATACCAGAGTTTCCTCCGATGTGTACCAAGATCTTTTTGGGGAAGGATCCTTTATCGGAAAAGGAATCTATGATGTGGATGTATTTGAACAGGGATTGAACGGGGTGTTTCCTGAAAACAGGATATTGAGCCATGATTTGCTGGAAGGCTGTTATGTGCGTTCGGGCTTGCTTAGCGATGTGCTGCTTTATGAGGAAAATCCCTCCCAGTACCATGCCGACATCAAACGTTACCACAGGTGGACAAGGGGGGATTGGCAGATTGCAGCCTGGATTTTTCCTTTTGTAAAGGATGCAGATGGCCAATGGAAAAGCAATCCGCTTTCCAGCCTTTCCAAATGGAAATTGTTTGACAACCTGAGAAGGAGCTTGGTGCCTCTTTGTTTGCTGTTGGTTTTACTGATGGGTTGGACCATTTTGCCTTTTTCTTGGTTCTGGACTGCAGCCGTGACTTTGATAGTATTGTTGCCATTGATGATGGCCGCAGGCTGGCAATTGCTCCATAAACCCATAGAGCTGAATTCAACTGCACACCTTTCGGAAGTGGGCGGTGTGGTCAGGGATTTCTTGATCAGGTTTGTTTTTGGACTTGCGGTTTTGCCTTATGAGGCTTTCGTTTTTGCAGATGCAGTCTTTCGGACCATTTGGAGGATTTTCATTTCCGGAAAAAAATTACTGGAATGGACGCCTTCAGCCAATACAGCAAGGAAAACCGAAAATAAACTTCTACAGATATACGGGAAAATGATTTTTCCTCCACTTTTGTCACTGGTTTTGATAGGGATTTTGGTTTACAACAGCCAATTTATATCCCTACTGGTGGCTTCTCCGATTCTATTGTTATGGCTTTTGGCTCCTGCTCTTGCATGGCGTCTAGGCAAACCCAAATCGGAGAAAAATGTGCGATTACCTGAAGATGAGCTCTTTTTTCTGCACAAAACAGCCAGAAAAACCTGGTCGTTTTTTCAGCAGTTTGTTGCCGAGCCTGACAATTTCCTTCCTCCGGATAATTTTCAGGAAGAACCTGTTGCCAAAATCGCCCACAGAACTTCACCCACGAACATGGGGCTGGCTTTGTTGGCAAATCTATCCGCATATGATTTTGGATACATTGGGAGCGGTGAACTGGTCAAAAGATCCAGGCAGACGATGTCCTCGATGCTGGAACTTGAAAGGTACAAAGGTCATTTTTACAATTGGTATGACACTGTTTCCTTAACCACTTTACAGCCCAAATATATTTCAACAGTGGACAGTGGCAATCTGATCGGGCACTTGCTTACTTTTCGGCAGGGGCTATTGGCTTTGCCCGAAGACCCGATTGTGGGCAAGCGGGTAATCGAAGGACTCAGAACTACCGCCGGGATTGTAATGGACTTTTCTGTTGGAAAACAAAATGAAATTTCTGCAAAAATCATGGGCATGCTGGAAACAGCATTGGCTACAGAAACCCTTTCTCTGAGAAAACTGAAAAACCTGCTAGATGATTTGGTTTCTTTTATTGAACAGGGAGAAACCCAAAATCCGGGAATTGAAACTGAATACCAAAGGTGGATCAAAAGATTGTTGACCCAAATCAAAAATACACGGGAAGATTGGCTTCTTCTGGCGCCTTGGTTGGGATTGACCCCAGTTCCAGAACAATTTGGACTTCTTGCGCCAATAATCGACAACCCAACTTTACACGCCATCCAAACCGCATCAGAAACCTATTCCCAAATACTGGATGAATATGCCATGGCGCAAAATAGTCAAGAGCAAAAGGAATGGTTGGCCCAAGTAAGGGAAGCCTTGGCACAGGGAGGCATTATGGCAAGCAAAAGGAACCTTTTGATCACCCAACTTGCCGAATACTGCGAGCAACTGTCTGAGGTTGACTACGACTTTCTTTTTGACAAATCCACAAGTCTCCTCAGTATTGGTTACAATGTCGAAGAACGAAAAAAGGACAGTGGAAATTATGACCTGCTGGCTTCAGAGGCACGGTTGGGGATTTTTGTGGCCATTGCCCAAGGCAAGTTGCCACAGGAAAGTTGGTTTGCCCTCGGGCGCTTGTTGACCGATTCGGGTGGAGGTCCGATTTTACTTTCTTGGAGTGGGTCAATGTTTGAATACCTGATGCCCCAATTGGTGATGCCAGTTTATGAAAACACCCTGCTTTTTCAAACCAACAAAGCCACAGTCAAAAGACAAATTGAATACGGTGCGCAACGGGGGGTGCCTTGGGGAATTTCCGAATCCGGGTACAATCAGGTAGATGCCAGTTTGAATTACCAATATCATGCCTTTGGGGTTCCTGGAATCGGTCTTAAGCGTGGTCTGGAAGAGGATTTGGTGATCGCCCCGTATGCAACGATGATGGCTTTGATGGTTTCACCCAAAAAAGCCTACCAAAATCTTGAATTGCTTTACAAAGAAGGTTTTGAAGGGGAATTTGGTTTTTATGAAGCCATAGATTATACCGTAAGCCGTCTGCCTAGGGGAGAGAAAAATGCCATTGTACGCTCCTATATGGTACATCATCAGGGAATGGGGCTCTTGTCCCTGGCTTATTTGCTTCTGGATCAGCCCATGCAGCAGAGATTCGTTTCTGAACTCCGCTTTCAGGCGACGATTTTATTGCTTCAGGAGCGGATACCGAGGACGACTTTGTTTTTCGCCCACACTGCCGACCTGATGGATGCTTCAGTAACGGATGATGGGGTCAAGGCCCGAATCATCCAGATACCAAACACCCAAATGCCTGAAGTACAATTGCTCAGCAATGGAAATTATCAGGTAATGGTCACCAATTCCGGTGGAGGTTACAGTCGATGGAAAGATATCGTCGTGACGCGTTGGCGGGAAGATACTACCCAAGACAATAGGGGTATTTTCTGCTATATCAAGGATATCAGCAGTGGTGTTTTCTGGTCAAATACCTATCAACCCACCATGCATCCAGCGAAAGTGTATCAAGCGGTTTTTTCCCAGGGTCATGCTGAGTTTTACAGACAGGATTATGGAGTGGAAACCAAAACTGAAATTGTCATTTCTCCTGAGGATGATACCGAAATGAGAAGGATCAGAATCACCAACAAGACCAACTTTACCAAGATCTTGGAAGTGACGAGCTACGCCGAAATTGTGCTGGCCAGCCAGGCTTCTGATGAAGCGCATCCTGCATTCAGCAATCTTTTTGTCCAAACAGAAATACTTCCGGAAGAAAAAGCGGTAATATGTACACGCAGACCCCGGTCGGAAGGAGAAATTCCCCCGTGGATGTTTCACCTGATGGAGACCCATGGAGCTGAATTGGAAGAGGTTTCATACGAAACCGATCGGATGGAGTTTATTGGAAGGGGAAACACCCTGGCCCATCCGCAAGCCCTGAAGGTGAACAGGTTGTCGGGGAAGCAGGGGTCTGTCTTGGATCCAATTGTCTCAATCCGTTTAAAAATCAGCATCAAACCCCAACAAACCGGAACGGTAGACCTGATCTATGGGATCAGCGATACGAGGGAAAGCTGTGAGGCGCTGATGCACAAGTACCGTGACCGTCACCTAAAAAAGCGTGCCTTTGAACTTTCTTGGACCCATAATCAGGTGCTTTTGAGACAGATCAATGCCACAGAGTCAGATGCGCATCTATATGACCGCTTGGCCGCTTCTTTGATTTATCCCCATCCTTCGCTTCGGGCGGATCCATCGGTCATCCTTGCCAATTCCAGGGGACAGTCCGGGCTTTGGAGCCATTCGGTCTCCGGAGATATCCCTATCGTTTTGTTGCATATTCAAAATCCCGAAAACATGGAGCTTGTCAAGCAAATGGTCCAAGCCCATGGCTATTGGCGTCTCAAGGGCTTGGCAGTGGATTTGGTCATTTGGAATGAGGACCATGGAGCTTATAGAAAGGTTCTTCAGGAACAAATCCTTGGTCTCATCACCATGGAGTCTTTCAGACATGAAACCAATAACAAACCTGGAAATATCTTCGTCAAATCCGCTGATCAGCTTTCTCCGGAAGACAGAGTCCTTTTCGAAAGTGTTGCCCGCATCATCATTCACGATAGCAACGGAACATTGTCCGAACAAGTGAACAGAGAGATTGTACCCAAAGCACTTCCGCCACTATTGGAAGCGGCTTCCATGCCTGAATTTGGGGACCTAACGCCAATGGTTCTGCCTCGCGACTTGTTGTTTTTTAATGGGACGGGTGGATTCTCTCCAGATGGAAAATCCTATAAAATCCTAACAGACAAGGTGAAAACCACACCAGCCCCATGGGTAAATGTGATTGCTAATCCTGGTTTTGGTTCGGTCATTTCTCAAAATGGGTCTGCGTATACCTGGTCAATCAATGCGCACGAATACCGCATTACCCCATGGCACAACGATCCTGTCTCGGATACAGGAGGGGAGGCCTTTTACCTCCGGGATGAAAAAACAGGTCATTTCTGGTCACCTTCTCCCTTTCCAAGAGCGGGGAAAACACCCTATATCACGACACACGGTTTTGGATATTCCACTTTTGAGCATTCAGAAATGGGTCTTCATTCGGAAATGTGTGTATTTGTGGATAAGGACCTTCCTGTAAAATTCATTGTTCTGAAAATCAAAAACCAATCGGGAACGCATCGAAAAATTTCAGCTGTAGGTTTCATGGAAATGATTTTGGGGGATCTTCGCTCCAAAACAAACATGCATGTTTTTTCCGAATGGGATCAGCCCAATGGGGCGCTTCTGTTCAGGAACAGGTACAATACCGCATTTGCTGAGAAGATATGCTTTTTCAAAGTGGAAGGAGCTGAAAGATGTTTCACCGGCGATCGCGGAGAATTTATCGGAAGAAACAGAAATCTTGAAGATCCCCAAGCCCTTCACCGGACCAAACTTTCTGGTAGCCTAGGCGCAGGGTTGGATCCCTGTGCAGCATTACAGGTCAAGTTCGACTTGCTTGAAGGGGAAGAAAAAGAGATAATCTTTCAACTAGGGACCGGAAATAATCCAGCCGAAGTAGAAGCGCTTCTCCAAAAGTTTGCTGACCAGGAATCTGTGAAGACTTCCCTTCAGGCAGTAAAGGAATATTGGGAAGAAATGGTCAGTACGGTGCAAGTGACCACGCCTGACCCTGCCTTGGATATATTGACCAATGGTTGGCTGACTTACCAAACGATTGCCTGCAGGATATTTGCCAGAAGCGGATTCTATCAATCCGGAGGTGCATTTGGTTTCAGGGACCAGTTGCAGGACGTATTGGCACTGCTTCATTCCAAACCCATGTTGGCTCGCGAGCAAATCCTTCTGAGTGCCTCCCGTCAGTTTGTGGAAGGAGATGTACAGCATTGGTGGCATCCACCAGAAGGAAGAGGTGTTCGTACCACCTGTTCGGATGATTTGCTTTGGTTGCCTTATGTGCTTTCCAGATACATCACAGATACAGGTGATTCCCAAATACTCGATGAACAGGTTGGTTTTCTGGAAGGCAGATTGTTGGCAGAAGGTGAAGATTCCATTTACGACCTTCCCTCGACAAGCAACCTGAAGGCAAGTCTGTATGAACATGGTGTCCGCGCCATTAACCAATCTCTTCGGTTTGGTAGCCACGGCCTTCCCCTGATAGGTTCTGGAGACTGGAATGATGGAATGGATCAGGTGGGGCACAAAGGCCAGGGAGAAAGCGTATGGCTTGCTTTTTTCCTATATGATGTATTGAGTAGATATGAAGCCATTGCATCAGGTTATGGAGATTCTCTATTTGCCGACACCTGCAGGACAACAGCCAAGACCCTGAAAGCGAAAATTGAAGCATCGGGATGGGATGGGGAGTGGTATCTTCGGGCCTTTTTTGATGATGGCAGCCCTTTGGGTTCCAAACAAAATGTGGCTTGTCGCATTGATGCCATTTCCCAAAGCTGGGCGGTCTTGTCCGGCGCCGGTGACAGTCAGAGAATCTTGACAGCCATGGATTCCTTGGAAAAACATCTGGTCAGAAAAGACCTCCAACTCATCCAATTGCTGGATCCACCTTTTGACAAAGAAGGACCGAACCCAGGATATATCAAAGGATATGTCCCCGGTGTAAGGGAAAATGGAGGGCAATATTCCCATGCCGCCATCTGGACGCTGATGGCTTTTGCCGCCCTGGGCCAAAGAGAAAAAGTCTATGAACTATTCAGTATGGTACAACCCATCGGTCATGCCTCTGATGCCGATAAAGTCAAGGTTTATAAAGTAGAACCTTATGTGATGGCAGCGGATGTCTATGCCAATGAATCCCACGAAGGTAGGGGAGGGTGGACCTGGTACACGGGTTCCTCGGGATGGATGTATCAATTTATCACAGGTTCTCTTATCGGGATGAAAATCCAGGGCAATGTACTGAGCTTCAATCCTTGTTTCCCATTGTCTTGGCCATCGGTATCCGTCATTTACCGAAAGGGAAGTTCCACCTACCGGATCACTGTTTTCCAGACTGCGGCGGAAACCGAATCTTGGTGGAAAATGGATGATCAAAAAGGATTGGGTGCTTCAATAGTTTTGGAAGATGATGGAAAGGAACATGTAATCGAGATGCAGGTGCCGATTTGACCTGAATAAATCCGTAAAGTAATTTTCTGTTCATTCAATTCAAAGCCACCCAAAACTGAAAAATTTGGGTGGTTTTTTTGGATTCTAAATTGTCCGCATATTTCATTTCCTTTAAAAGTAAAAATCAGATAGTTTTACCGAATAGTGTTCAAAACAATTGAATTGAAAAAATCGTCCAGCCTCTTCGTAAAAAATGCCTTTATCCAAATGGACAAATTGGTGGTGTCGGCGTTATTGGGGATTTATGTGGCGATCATCCTTTTTGGATTGGACAAAGGCTTTGATTTTTCCGATGAGGGCATGTACCTGATGCTGACCGATCCCCATCAACCCAATCAGTACGGCTTGTTGAATTATGATCTTTTTTTCAAATTGTTTTACCGGTTTACTGGTTTCCAGTTCGGTATTGTGCAACTCAGGATTTTGAGATTGGTGTTGTATTTTATGGCGGCGGGTTTTGTTTTCCGGTTTTGGCTTGCTCTCTTTCCCGACGATTGGCAAAAAGGAACCGGGATGCAGATCGTTCCCCTGATTTTGATTTCGTTGTTTGGCGGATACGCTTTCTTGCCACAGTCTTTGTCCTACAATTCCCTGACAGTAGTCTTGACCTGTTTTCTTTTTGGGGTTTATGGAACGGCATATTGGAAGGGAAAAAGCAGTCTCATCACAATGCTTTTCACCGGAACATTTCTTGCTTTTTTGTTTTACATCAAAATCACGGTCTTTTTTGGCTTTTTGGTTCTGATTCTTGGATTTGACTTGTTCGCAAAAAAGAGAATAATCATCAGCCTTCTCCTGTTGCTGCTTCCATTGGTGATCATGGAAGCCATATTTGGTTTGGTTTTGGGGAAATCAGGACTGTTGTCAATGATTGAAGGGTTCCAATTCAGCCAATTGCGGGACGGGTATGGGTTGTTTCATGTGTTGAAGTCCGTTCTGGTGGGGATTTTTTGGAGTGGATTGATCTTTGGATCGGGTCTTCTGGGCGCTCTTTTTTTTCAAAGCAACAATAGAAGGATTAAAACAGCCTTTGCCTTTTGCTCCCTTTCCATTGCCTTTTTTTGTATTTATTGGATCACCATTACGGAGGAATCGACGTTTTACCTCTTATTCGGTATCCTGTTTGCCATGGGGTTTTTGACAATGAACAAATCAACCAAGGCAAGCCGTCCCAAAATCAAATTCCTGCTCTTGGTTTTGTTTTTCTTGCCTTTTGTTCTCCATTTTGGGAGCAATGTGTATTTTATGCGGCTCGGCGTGCATTATCTTTTTTTATGGATCCTTTGGATTATGGTTTGGCTTAAAGTGAATGGAGAATTTCACCAACTCAGAATAGCGGTTTTGGCCATCTGTATTTCTTTTCTCCCATTTGTTTTGGATGGTTTGTGGTGGCGACCTTTTGGTTTAGAACCGATCTTTCATCAGACGGAAAGGTTTGTTTATCAAGGAAAAAAAGTCATTTTCCTCGATCGGGAACAAATCCTGTTCCTCCAAAATCTCGAAGGGATTTTAGAAAAACTTCAAGCCGAAAACTTACAGGTACTTCCGCTCTATAGTATACCGGGACCTTTGTATTTACTGAATAGACAAATCCCCAAGACGCCGGGGATCTGGAGCCCTTCCCACTTTGAAGCCTATTTTGCAAAGGACCTCAATGCAAAGGTGATTTTATTCAACGGTTTGGATTCATTGCCATATGCAGTTCAACAAAATTACTTGCGATATGAACACCCGGAAAAGCCTTTGATTGGGGTAGAAATATATGTTTTAAAGGAAAACCATGATTGAAAGGGGGAATAATCCACTGTCCTGTCTCGGGGAGATTTCCATCGCTGGATGGTCCTTGGTCACCGTGGTTTTATGGTTGCTGATGTTTCCATATCTCTGGCTGGGTGAGCAAGTCCCCATCATCGTGTCGGACAATTTGGATTCCAATGTCGCCTGGTATAAAATGCTCAGGGATCAGGGAATGATTTTTTCGGGACCAATGGAAATGGTAAAGGGCATGGTCATCGAAACCCCAAGGATGTCCTATCCTTCCGGCTTGAACCTGGAATTGTTGCTCTATTTCTTTTTCCCTCCCTTTTTGGCCTATGCCCTCAATAAATTTCTGATTGGGTTGATCGCTTTTGCCTGCATGTTTGTTTTCCTATCGCATCAAAAGCCAGAAAACAGTACCTCCCTGACCAAGGTTCTCTTTAGCCTCGTCTGGGCAACCTTGGTCTTTTATCCGCACAGAGGGATTTCTATTGCGGCATTGCCACTGATTTTTGTGCTAGTGGACCAACTGCGTTTCCAGAAACTTTCCGCCCTTCATTTCGGGATCATTTTTGTGTATGCGGGTTATTCTATGTTTGCCCTAGCAGGTTTCTTTATCTGGGTAACCTTTTCCATTTGGTCCATTTTCTGGATGTGGAGGGATCGAAAATGGCATGTTCCGCATATTTTTCTTTTGGGATTTTGGTTGTTTTGTTCCCTTGTCCAGGAATATCAGTTGTTGTATGCATTGTTTGGAAACCATGGTTTTGAAAGCCATAGAAAGGAACTCACATTTTCTTGGGGCTTATGGACCGATTGGACCCTTTGGGGAATGCTCAAATCCGGGGATTACAGCGGTATTTTTCATTCGGTGGTTTATCCACTGTTAGCGGGTGTTCTGTTGATTTCCACAGCAGTCCAAAAAAAGCTAAAAGAGACAAGCCTGCTTTTGTTGGTTTCATTGTTGGGGATACTCCTGTGCTGTTGGGGGATTTCCAATCTTGGATTCTTGGACCAAATGGGGACAGTCATATCCAAATTGAATTCCATTAACCTGTTAAGGTTCAATCACCTGCTTCCCTTTCTGTTGTTTGCTCTTCTCGGCATCCTGATATTGCAAATGGATTTCCGATTCAAAAACCACCTTTTGATTCTCCTTATCGGCTTGAATATTTTCGTCTATCAATATGAGTGGAGACATTGGCTCAGTCGAGTTGTCCCTTGGACCGAGCAGCAAGTTCCAAGTTTCCAGTCTTATTTTGCGGTAACCCAATTTGAGGAGATCAAAACCTATTTGGGAGAAGGGTGGAAGCATGCAGTGATTGGCCATCTCAATTTTCCTCCGGCCGTGAGTGCTTACAATGGATTGACCTGTCTGGACGGTTACCTCCAAAATTATGATTTGACACACAAACATGCTGTGGGAAAAGCCATCGCCCAGGAGTTAAACAAAAATGAATTCTTATCTGATCAATTTTACCTTTGGGGAAATAAATGCTATTTGCAGAACGCCACCTATCCGGATGATTTTACAGCTTTCAAATGGAGGGTTCACCAACCCATCCAAGACCTTGATTTCGATTTTACAACCTTGAAAAATGACCTGAAAGTGGATTATCTCCTTTCCTCCGTTTTGGTGGAGGTGCCGGAACTTGTCTTGTTGCATTATTTTCAAAATGAATTATCCGCTTGGGATCTTTATCTCTATCAAATCAAATGATTGCTAAAATCACCACTTACCATATATTCATCCTTATTGGGGCAATTCTGTATATGGTCGCCTACTTGCTACCTTTCAGGTTTCAGGTCAATGATGACGTCTTGATGATGTGGTTAGTATCGGGCGCCTATACGGGCGAATTCGAAACTTATGCGGTGTTTATCCATCCCTTGCTCTCCCATTTTTTTGCTTTTTGCTACCGCAATTTCCCATCCATTCCCTGGTATCCTCTGACTTGGTTTCTGGTGGTGTATCTGGCCTATGTGCAGTGGGTCCGGATCGTACTTTCCCAGGAAAAGCTATTGAATCAAAGGATTTTCTGGATTGTATTGTTTCTGACCTATGCCATCCATCATCTTTATTTCCTCCAGTTTACAGCCGTTGCCGGGATTGCTGCATTTTCAGGAATTTTGGGTCTTGTTCTCCAGCTGCAGGGCAAAAAGGGGACTTCTAGTTTTCTTGCCTACGTCCTGATCCTCCTTTCGGTCCTGATCAGAACAGACGCCTTTTTCCTGATGGTCATCGGATTTGGCACCTATTGGCTGTTGCATCAAGGGTTCAAGGAAATCCATCTGGTGATTTGGAGGCAAAAATGGCTGATTTTCGGGGTTTTATTTCTGATTGGTTACCGAGTTCACTACGAAAATCGGGAGGAAATCAAAGACTATGTCGCCTTCAACAAGGCCCGGTCGGGCGTCATTGACCATCCAGTTTTTCAGATGAATAAGGCGCTGATCGACAGGGAGGAGGAGCCGGAATGGTTTTATTTCAAGGAATGGCTTTTTGAGGATGCCCAAAAAATATCCACAGCGGATCTGGTCGAAAAAAAGAAGGGATTGAACAAGGGATATTTCGATTTATTTTATTTCAAAACTGCTTTGTCAAGGGTTTTGGTAAGCACCAAATATGAGTATTATAAAAAAGCGCTCTTTTTCTTTTTCTTTTCCCTGGCCTTATGGGTTGGATTCCGACAAAAAAAGACGTTTTGGTTTCTCTTCATTTGGGTGGTTTTCTTTTTGTCGGTCAACCATTTTTTCTTGTTAGCAGGCAGGGTGCAGACCTTGTTTATCCTGATTTTGTTGGGTGTTGCCTTCCTCAACCGGTTGGCAAAAATACCAATGATCCTAGGGTCAGTGTTTGTCCTCCTTTGTTTGGCGCTAATGGGTATTCATTCCCTCAATGTTGTGAAAGCGGAGGCCAAATGGGCGGTATGGAACAAGGATTTTTATCAGCTTTTGGATCAGGTCCCTGATGGGGAAAAGGTTTTTGTGCATGCGTACAGTGTTGAATTGCTGAATCGAAAGTATGATTTCCAAAATCCACCGCCGATGCTTCAGACGGGCTGGATTTCCCGTAGTCCCATGCAAAAAAGGGCTTTTCAGAGGTTCGGGGTCAATGCTTTCAGAGAAATTGACCGGTACTACTTGGTCCAGCAAAAGGCGGATGAGTCCAGTCAGATGCCCGGCTATTTTCAGTATTTAGAGTTGGAATTGACTAAAACCAAAATCCTAAGCAATACTATATTTGAAATGTTGAAATATGAAAAATAAGGAATTTTTAAAGGTGGGGATAGTCAATGGATTCCTTTCCATGTTGTATTTTTCGATAGTGCTTTTTGCCTTTTCCTAGATTTTCAAATACAATTTTTCCACGGATATGAAGGGCCATGTTTATATCTATATGGACTTATTGGAAAAAGATATACTTCCAATGCCGCCCCTTTATTATTGGACCATCGGGCTTGTCGATAAATTCTGCTCATTCCGGTATCCTTTTGTATTGGCAGCTATCCTTGTATTGGGATTTGCTTCCCTAGCCAAATATTTCATTTCTCTTTTTTATCTGAAATCCCAAGAAATTGATTTCCGCGCACATTCTTGGTTTTCGGGAATGCTTGTTTTTGGCTTGATGTTTTTCTTTCCAGTTTATGTTTATGTTTTTGAGGGACTCTATTGGTATCTAGGCAAGTTTACGCCCAATGTCTGGCACAATTCCACCACGATCTTTGTATTTCCTTTTTCCATTGCCTTGTTTTTTGTGAGTTTAGAATGGATTGGATCTCCCAAACAAAAGTGGTGGTGGGCGCAATTGCTCTTGGGCGTCTTGGTATTGTCGATCAAACCCAGTTTTCTTTTTGTGTTTATTCCCGCCCTGCCCTTGATTGATCTCCTCAAAAGAAAGCGATTTGACCAAAACTTTGCTCTGACAGTATTGCTATCAGGAATGCTCTTGGGAGGTGTGTTCTTTCAGAAATACCTGATTTATCATCAAAATCCCTTTACGGACCAAGTATTTGGTGTTTCGGCTAAATCTGAAATTATTTTAGCACCTTTTGAGGTTTGGGATTTCTATGTGGAGAACAAATTTCAGGATGTGGCCACCAGCTTTCTGTTTGTTTTCGCGGGGATTTTTTTGATGGGAAAGCGGTTGTGGAATGACTGGCATTTCCAATATGCCTTGATTATGGTATTGGGAGCCATATCCATTTATTTTTTGATTGCGGAATCCGGAACCAGAATGCTGGATGCCAATTTCTATTGGCAAATTCCCATTTCCCTATTTATCCTCTATCTGGTCTTCGTAAAACATCTCCTTTTCGAAATCCAATCTGTCCCCAAGCTCAAGGACTTGCCATGGAAAACCCAAATGCTCCTTTTTCTGTATTCCCTTCATGTATTTTCAGGCATGCTGTATCTCATCCGTCTGCTGTGGCTGGACAAGTACCACTAGGTATTTCCAAGTTCCCAATTGGGTTCGTAGTATTCCGGAAGGTTTAAAGGTCATGAAATAGGATGTTGTCTATTGTGTTTCCAACGATGAATGGGTTTTCAATCAATTTCAAATTCAAGTCTTTCAGGCTTGGTCCTGAGGTCGTTTGGCTTGTATTTCCATTGTCATTAGCTCCATCCGTTCCATCCGTGGTCTGTGTCCTCGCAGACCACTTCCCAATTACCGTCCAATATCCGCGAAGTCTGAAGGACTTCAACCTTGAATAGCCGCGGGTTGAACCCGTGGGAATTGGAATGTCGTGGTTGTTTGTCTTTGGCTAAAGAAAAAGATTGAATCTCAAAGGTTTTTCGCCAAAGCAGGTAGTTGACATTAATCGCGATTTTTTTCCTTTGTCCCTTTTTGCTTGATCAAAAAGGAACCAAAAAATCAAGGCTGATATCTCTTCTTCAAATTGGGGCGGGTGTTTATCAGGTTTAACGATTCGCTTCCAATTTGATTTTTGTCTGGCTTCGGCGAGCTAAAAATGAGTGGATCTCGTTCGGAAAAACTCACGAGCTAACTCATTTTCTTCACGCTCTCCGAATCCT